>CAVBPJ010000010.1:0-48571 GCA_963597265.1 Evtepia sp.
ATAAAATATAGAACATGTAATATAATAAAAATGGTGCTGTTGTTTCACTATCAAGATAATAGTGGAAGAGCAGCACCATTTTATTATGTTATGTATTGTTGTTCGTATCAGTCTTTTCTTAATTTGACAATGTTTCTTGCAGAACGCTTGTTTTCTTCGACAATTTCAGCATAATGCTTTCTTGTTGTATTAACATCTTTATGTCCTAAAACATCAGCAACAAGATATATATCCTGGCTTTCCTGATACAGATTAGTGCCATATGTGCTTCGCAGTTTATGAGGAGTAATATGCTTTACAGTTGTAACTGTCTGAGCATATTTCTTAACAAGAAGCTCTACGGACCTTACGCACAGACGTTTATTCTTGGCTGATATAAACAGCGCGTTCTCATGTCCGGCATCAGGTGTTAAATTCTTTCTTTCTTCAAGATAATTAAGCAGTGCTTCACGTACTTCATCACCAAAGTATACGAAGCTTTCAGCGCCACCTTTTCTGACAACTTTGATTCTGTCATTATCAAAATCAACATCATTAATATCTAAGCCAACACATTCAGATACACGGATACCGGTTCCGAGCATAAGTGTAAGAAGTGCAAGATCACGCGTCTTGAGTTTTTCGTGACTCTGCATCTGTGTTTTAGTGAGTTTATTACCTGATTCCACATTATCAAGAAATTCAGCTACCTCATTGGGTTCCATACGGATAATAGCTTTATCATGAATCTTAGGCATATCAACTTTCATTGTCGGATTAGAACTGATAATTTCGAAACGATAGTAATATGCATAGAAGCGTCTTAATGCACATAATTTACGTTTGGCGGCACTTTCAGAATTAGTTACGTCACGGCCATTCTTCTTATATAACTTTACATGTCGTAAGTATTTCGTTATATCTGTGCCATCTATCTTTTCTAAATCTGCCGGTTTAAAATCCTTCATTGAATAAGACTTGAATTGTGGTATACATTCAATAAGAAATTCAAAGAAACCTTTGATATCCATAGCATATGCAATCTTGGTTCTTGGCTGCTTATTAAATTCCAGACTGTCAAAGTACTGTGTGCAGAAGTCAGGTAATATATCAAGTAATTCATTAAGTTTCTGTTTGTATTTGATGTTTTGTTGTTCAGTGTATGTTTTCTCGGCCATTATGAGTACCTCCAATTATCATAGCGTAATCACTTCGTTAAACTCGACTTTAGCGAAGTGATTACTGTCAAGACAATTATAGAGCCCCACACCTTATTTTGCAACTAATTTTCCCTGATAAAGTCTTTTATTAACTACATTGATATGAAATGCTTTCTGATATGATTTAATCTTATTAAGTTCATTGTCAGTTATAATTGATATACATGTTCCTGTGTTGCCATTACGTCCACAGCGTCCGCATCTGTGAATATATTCCTTATTGTCCTCAGGAAGGTTTACATTAATTACTGTATCAATATTATCAATCTGAAGACCTCTGGCTGCTATATCTGTTGCAATAAGAAGCTGTATCTTTCCATTTCTGAAATTATCTATTGCAGCCTTCTTGGCTGAATTATCTTTATTACCGGCAATTGAAGCCACATTGTAATGATGATATTCGAGCTTCTGCAGGGATTCTTCAAGGTCATACTTGGAATTAACGAATATGATTGCTTTCTCAGGTTTTACAGCTTTAATTATCTTTCTTAAAGTCTCAATTCGTTCTCTTCTGTCAGAAATAACGCTTATGTGCTTGATTGTTGAAGGAATCTGGCTTGTATTACCTGAATTACTGTTGATAT
The DNA here is from genome assembly GCA_963597265.1 of Evtepia sp. GTDB lineage: Bacteria > Bacillota > Clostridia > Lachnospirales > Lachnospiraceae > Lachnospira. The sequence goes on from CAVBPJ010000010.1 coordinate 1,784, forward strand.
CAATAAATATTGGTTTGAAGCACAAAGTATTAGTTCTTGTCTTCTTATCTACACTTGCAGAGAATAAAAGAACCTGTGTGAACTTCATTAAAGACTTTCTGATAGCTTCTACGTCCTGAATAAATGTCTTATCAAAGAGCTTGTCTGCTTCATCAAGAACAAGAGTCTTAACTTCATGTACTTTAATCTTCTTATTGCTTATAAGCTGATGTATACGGTTAGGTGTTCCGACAATTATTGCAGGTTTATTAGACTTAATGGCATCAATCTGTCTGGATATGTTCACATCTCCTATTAAAGCAACAGATGCAAATGTATTGTCCATATGTGCAAATATATCTTTAAGTGTATTGTTGACCTGTATTGCAAGTTCTGCTGTTGGAACAAGAACAACAGCCTGAATATTATGATTATCCTTCTTTAATCTGTTAATTATTGGAATAAGATATGCAAGTGTCTTACCGGTTCCTGTTGATGAACAAGCTATAATGTCACGGTTATCCATTATATGTTTATATGTCTGACGCTGTATTTCGGTCATATCGACGATTTTATTGTCTGCAAGGTAATCTGATACACCCTGAGAAATAGTCTCTATATCGCTGAATTTCATAGTTAATCTCCTTATGTGATAAATTATTAAATTATGTTTCACAGCCGTTTCATTCTGCTATCAATAAATTCTAACAAAAATGCAGTGAAAAGTCCAATATTAAGTAGCTTTTCACTGCATGCGGGAATGTATATGCAATTAGATATTATCTTACCTCAGTCGAATAATAGTATATTACAAGGTTCTTACCAGAATGAATTGTATCAGATGATAAATCATTCATCTGCATTATATTGTTAATATACGAAGTTGTATCTTCATTACCGTTATTGTATCTGTCAGCAAGTGACCATAATGTGTCGTTGTCTTCTACTGATACGGTTGTGTAATACTTATATGTTCGAGTCTTGTTCGAATCATCTGAAGCTTTAACAATAATGCCTCCGATTGAAACAGCAAATATAAGTATAGAACATATAATAATCATTCTTAATGACTTGATAGTCATCTGTCTGTTTCTTCTACGTCTGTCGCTTCTCTTCTTAGCTTCTGCTCTTCTATATGTGTATTCTGAATTATTCATATGTAAAACCTCCAATCAAACAAGTGTTCTGTTGTTTATGGATTGATTATATAATCAGAACATGCGTTTGTCAACAAAAATCGAACAAATTTTCCGAACATTTTTTCAGAAATTATGTTTGCGAATAATGTATAAATGTGGTAAAATTATTTAAAAGAAATTAATGGAGGTTCGTAATATGGCATATGGCAGAATAACTCAGAAACAGTCTGAGATTCTTGAATATATTAAATCACAGATTCTTAACAAGGGATATCCACCATCAGTAAGGGATATATGTCAGGCAGTGAATCTTAAGTCTACATCTTCTGTTCACGCTCATCTTGAGTCATTAGAGAAGAACGGATACATAAGAAGAGATCCAACCAAGTCACGTACAATAGAGATAATAGATGATAACTTCAATCTTTCAAGAAGAGAGGTTGTTAATATTCCGTTATTAGGTCAGGTTGCTGCAGGACAGCCACTTCTTGCCGTTGAGAATATAACAGAGTACTTCCCTATCCCATCAGAATACATGCCAGGTGGAGAAGTATTTATGTTAAAGGTCAAGGGCGACAGCATGATTAATATGGGAATCTACGAAGGCGACCAGATAATCGTAAGAAAGCAGAACACAGCATCTAATGGAGAGGTAATTGTTGCTCTGGTAGACGATTCAGCAACAGTTAAGCGTTTTTACAAGGAGAATGGACACATAAGACTCCAGCCAGAGAACGACTTCATGGACCCAATCATCGTAGACGACTGCGAGATACTAGGAAAAGTAATCGGACTTATAAGATTAGGAATTGACTAATAAAAATTATAATTATTGATTGAAAAATCCAGCCATAGATAATAAAGAAATCACCCTCAATAAACCAGCCGTGTGCACTTGGTTCGCTGCCAAAGCAGCGAACCAAGCAACAAGGCGTCCGATTTCACATATATCTATAGCTGGATATTTTTTATATTATCCCACAATTAACAACCTGTAATACACCGCAGCCTCCCGTGAGAATACGAAGCCGGAGGTATATAGATAATCAGAACCGTTTGAGGACGCCGGCACTTGGTAAGCTGCTGCAGGCAGCGAACCTAGTACCGCTGCGTCCGAGACCGAGCGAAAGCGGGTTCTTATTATCTATATACCTCCGGCAGAGTCCCCCTCCGGGAAGCCATTTAATCAGCAATTACAGGTTGTTAATATCAACCTCTTTACCATCGCGCCATATACGTTCAATATTATAGAACGCTCTGTCATCTTCAGAGAATACATGAACAATAACATCCTTATAATCAAGAAGAATCCATGAAGCTGTATTATAACCCTCAACCTTAGGATCATCAAATCCAGCCTTAAACATCTCTTCTTCTACATTATCAACCATAGCCTGAATCTGGTTAGTATTGCTTCCGCTTGCGATAACGAAATAATCTGCAATAACAGATACATTGCTGATATCAATAATTCTGATATCTTCTGCTTTCTTATCCTGTAAGGCATCTACGATAACCTTTAACATTTCCTTAGAATCTGCCATATCTTAATTCTCTCTTTCTTTAATAATCCCTTTGTAGTATTCGTAAGTATCAACTGTCTGTGTATCGATATTACGATTGTTTTTTCTTATATATGAAAGGGTGTCATCCAATATTACATAAGCTGCCATGTCAATATCTGTGAATGCCATATGTCTTATGTCATCAAGATTAGCAGCCTTATTTCTGTATGGTTCAATATAATCTGCAATGAATACAATTTTTTCTAATAATGTCATTGCAGGCTTTCCTGTTGTATGCCACTGAATGGCAGAACATATTTCTTTATCTTCAACATTGTACTTGTGTTCTGCATAATAAGCACCAAGCTTTGAATGAAGCAGATATGGACTTTCAAGTTCAATATCAGATATAGGAAGTCCGAATTGTTTACATTCAGCAATCTTTACATCATCAGGAACACATTTGGCACAATCATGCAGAAGACCTGCAATGTATGCCTTATTCATATCAGCACCATGACACATGGCAAGACAGGCACTTGTATTGGCAACACCGAGTGTATGCTGGTAACGCATGTTGTCTGTACGAAGAGCGTCTTTTACCTGTGTTCTTAATTGTTCTATATATTTGTTATCCATAATAAAACCTCTTAGACATAAAGTTTTCTGGACTTTATATACTCTTCCACTTCTTCGCCGACATCTTCTTTTACAGACATTCCCATTGCGACCTTCTTCCGTATATCAGTTGAACTGTAAGGCAGCTCTGGAACATCAATAAAATCAATAACAGCGCCATATTTGTCAGCAAGAAAATGTTTCTGCTGTATAAGTATGCCGGCTGGATTGTTGTCTCTGTTAGCACATAAAAGGTGACAGTGGCTGCATATATACTCAGGATGATACCAGTCCTGAATATATAGAAGCGAATCTGCACCTATTATGAAATATATCTTCTTGTATGAATCATATATCTGTGCAAGTGTATCGGCTGTGTAGGTATTACCAGGACGTTCAGTTTCAATAGTAGAAAGTGACATGTAATCATATGGTTTAATTGCAAGTTTTACCATATTACAGCGGTCAGATGCGCTTACAATCGGAGAATTGTCCTTATAAGCAGGTGTGCCAGATGGCATGAATAATATCTCATCTATATCAAACTGCTCATAGGCACATCTTGCAATACCTGTATGTCCTTTGTGGATTGGATTAAATGTTCCACCCATAATACCTATTATTTTGTCTGAATTAATCATGGTAAAATGATTTTCTTGTTGTCCTTGGATTCTTTGTAAAGAACGATTTTCTTTCCAATAACCTGAACAACCTGTGAACGTGTTCTTTCAGCAACCATCTGTGCGATTTCTCTAGGGTCATCGGCACAGTTGTTAAGGACACTGATTTTGATAAGTTCTCTTGCCTCAAGAGCTTCTGCAATAGCTGCAGTGTTCTCAGGAGTAAGACTGTTCTTTCCAAACTGGAATATTGGGTCCATTGTCATAGCAAGACCCTTTAAATAAGCTCTCTGTTTGCTTGTCATATATTTTCTCCTATTAATTATGCTTTATAGTAATCAAACTCAAGGTAATCACCAACGATAACTGTATCGCCTTCCTCAATGCCGAGCTTCTCAAGTTCATCAAGAACACCTGAGCGCTTCATGAATTTCTGGAAGAAATCAAATCCCTTTTCAGATTCAAGGTTAGTATAACCAAGCATTTTATCAATCTTTGGTCCGTTGACAACATATACGCCGTCTTCGTTAATAGAAACCTCGAAGCTGTCGTTAGGATTATCCATAAGCTCGTCGTAGTCAAATTCTTTCTCAAATAATACAGGTTCGTCTTTGAAGTTATCAAGCAGTGTTCTGACTGCGTATAACAGCTCTTTAACGCCCTGTCCTGTAACAGCTGATATAGGATATACCTTAATACCTTCTGGCTCAAATGCGTCTCTTATAGCCTGTACAGGGTCGCTACCATCATCATATATAACATCAATCTTATTAGCTGCTATAACCTGAGGTCTTTCAAGAAGCTTAGGATTATAATTCTCAAGCTCTTTGTTGATAGCCTTAATATCAGCTATAGGATCACGTCCTTCAGTTGAAGCTGCATCAACAATATGAATAATGACCTTAGTTCTCTCGATATGACGTAAGAACTGATGTCCAAGACCAACACCTTCTGATGCACCTTCAATAAGACCAGGAATATCAGCAATAACGAAACCTTTACCGCCATCAAGATCAACAACACCAAGATTAGGGTTAAGTGTTGTGAAATGGTAATTAGCGATCTTAGGTCTTGCATTAGTTACTCTTGAAAGAAATGTTGACTTACCAACATTAGGAAATCCTACAAGACCAACATCAGCAATAACTTTAAGTTCAAGACGAACCCATAATTCCTGTGCGTCCTGTCCTGGCTGTGCATACTGTGGAGCCTGCATGGTAGATGTGGCATAGTTCATGTTACCTTTACCACCGCGGCCGCCTCTAAGAATAGTTTCCTGAAGGTTATCACCAGACATATCTGCAATAACTTTACCGGATTCATCATCGTATATAACAGTTCCTTCAGGTACTTTAATGATAAGATTCTCACCATCTTTACCAGTGCATCTTCTCTTGCCGCCTTCTTCGCCGCTTTCAGCAATATATTTGCTGTTATGTCTGAAATCACCGAGTGTATTAAGTCCTTTATCGACTACAAAAACAATATCTCCACCATGACCGCCATTGCCGCCATCAGGACCGCCAGCAGGAACATAAAGCTCTCTTCGGAAGCTTACATGACCGTCTCCACCCTTACCGGATTTAATAAAAATGCGGACTCTGTCTGCAAACATAACCTTTCCTCCATTCTATCTATAAATTACATTAATTACGAAAAAAGCTCCAAATCCGAAGACTTGGAGCTAAAAAACAAATTAGTCGTTTGAAACAACAGGATAAACAGAAACCTGCTTCTTATCCTTGCCCTTTCTTTCGAACTTAACAGTTCCATCAACAAGTGCGAATAATGTATCATCGCCACCACGACCAACATTAACACCTGGATGAATCTTTGTTCCACGCTGTCTGTAAAGAATATTACCAGCTAAAACAAACTGTCCGTCAGCTCTCTTAGCGCCTAATCTCTTAGACTCTGAATCTCTACCATTCTTTGTAGAACCTACACCCTTTTTATGAGCGAATAACTGAAGATTCATATTTAACATAAGGTTACACCTCCTTAACACTAATTGATAAGTATTTCGGATTATCCTCAGCCACTGAATTAACACCTAATTCATATGACTTAAGTAAAATCGAAGTTTCTGGACTGACAGGCATAGCCATCTTGACAATGACAATTCCCTCATCCTCATTAACTGACACATCAAACTTATCATCGGTAAAAGTTTCTATCGAATTAATTGTATTGATTGTCAGTACTGAAATAGCAGAACATATAATGTCACTGCCGGATTCAGCATATCCTGCATGACCTGCAGAATAAAAACCTGTGATCTCTTTTTCAGAGTTCTTAAAAAAAGTTATATGAGTCATGAATAACACACCTCACAAACATCCATACAAAAATTAAGCATTAATCTTTTCAATCTTAACTTCTGTGTAAGCCTGTCTATGACCATTCTTCTTGTGATATCCAGTCTTTCTCTTGTACTTGTAAACGATAACCTTCTTTTCCTTGCCTTCGCCTACAACGCTAGCTGTAACTGTAGCTCCGGCAACTGTTGGCTCACCAACCTTAGCCTCGCCGTTGTTTACAAAAAGAACCTGATCAAATGTAACAGTGTCACCAGCATTAACTGCAAGCTTCTCAACTCTGATTGTATCGCCTTCAGAAACTGTGTACTGCTTACCACCTGTTGCTATAATTGCGTACATATGGTATCCTCCTTAATTAAATACTCGCCAGTTTTGGGGAATCCGATATATATCAGATACACTTATACCCTAACTGAGCGGCACACAAAATATATAATATACATTCAGTTACTATTTGTCAAATGTTTTTTAGAAATTTTTCAAAAATTTTCATATAAGCCATAAACCAGCAATTCCACATATAATTCCTACTGCAAATCCTGCAATAACATCTCTTACAAAATGTACTCCTGCAAGCACTCTGCTGGCTGCCATAATGGCTACAAGTACAAGCATTATAATTCCCACAGGAACAGAAACATAAAGCCAGCACATAGCAATAATTGTGATAGAGAAAACATGTCTGCTTGGCATGGATTCGCCTTTGGTCTCCTTAATAAATAATGGCTTTATATCATATTTTTCATATGGTCTTTTCGCATCAATACATTTTCTTATAACAGATACAAGAATGAATGATGTAAAAGGTGTAAGGATAAGCTTTGCAGTGAGCAGCATTTTGTCAGTTTCAACAACCATGCCGCTGTTTCTTAACATAATCGGAGTTGTTTCGGCAAAAAAAGTTCCGCGGAAACTCATTATTATAAGAAGAATATATGCAAATGCTATTATATAAGCCATGTATTTGTAGATGAATTTAAGAACAGCATATGCAGGTCTGGAATTAAGAAACCATTCTGATATCTTCTTATATCTTCTTTCGTATGCAGGAATCTCCTGTGTAATATTAACTTCAGTATTATCCATAAATCCTCCATGCATTTCAGGTTTTATTAAGACTTTCAGACAGACTTTTTCCTGTTTTCTTTCGTGTGATTTCAACAAGACCAAGCTTGGTGATATCAACGATTGTAGTGTTTACTATATCCCTTTTTGCAAGAGATTTCAAATGTTCCATCAGAATATCGCAATTTCTCTGATTCATATTAATAAAATCTACGATTATAATACCAGAGAGATTTCTTACCTTAATCTGCTGGCACAGCTTGTCTGCGGCTTCAAGATTAGTCTTTAATGCAGAAGCTTCTATTGCTTCCAAGCTCTTTGCCTTAGTTACATTCTTTCCTGAATTAACATCAATAACAGACAATGCCTCAGTCTGTTCGATAATAAGATATCCGCCTGACTTTAGCCAGACTTTTCTGGAAAGTGCGGTATCTATCTCTTTTTCTATAGAATATATCTTGTATAAAGGCCATAATTCATCCTCATACATACGGATGCTTATATTACTGCTATGAGGCAGATATGTTTCTAATTCATTATATATAGCAGGAATATCTGTGATAACTTCAACACTGTCTTTTCCAGAAAGATGAACGATTTCTTCAATGTATTCAGGTCTGTCTTTATGGACAAGTGTATAGAACTTTGAAAAAACTGCTTTGCGGAGCATATCAGTGTATTCGTCACATAATGCATTTACATCTTCAATAATGTCATCAGCTTTAGCATCAGCGCAGCCGCTTCTTAATATGATTCCGAAATTTGCAAGATAATCATAGCCTGTTTTTTCTATTGTCTCCTGCTGTTTCCTGACAAGAATGTCAGTAACACGTTTTTTTATGTCTGTGATTGTCTCGTTAGATTTTATTTTCTTTGATATATGAACACCTTTTACATCATTGGAAACAACTGAATAATTGCCTGTAAGCTCTATCTTTGAGGATACCTTTGCAGGTTTGGTTTTAAGAGGCTCAGTTGTAACCTTTACAAGAATTCTGTCGCCCTGGCATATTGCAGGATTATTTTTCTCATTAAAAAATATTGGTGCTTTGTTGTCTGGTATAGAGTAGTAACATTTCTGCTTATCCTCTATCTCAATGAATGCAGCGTTAATATTCTTAACGACATTCTCAACTCTTCCAACATATATGTTACCAACAATACTGCCACTATCTAAAGGCTTAAGATAGTGGCAGGTGTTATCAGATGTATATATGCAACAGAAGATCTTATTGTTAATATCTGTGATTATATATTTATATTCCATAAATTATCTGTTCCATGTTTTGATGTTTCTATAGAAGCATGTTCTGTTTCCAGTGTGGCATGCAGCGCCAACCTGACGAACCTTTGCAAGAATAGTGTCGTTGTCGCAGTCAATGTCAAGAGAACCTACATACTGGAAATGTCCTGATGTAAGACCTTTAATCCAGAGTTCCTGACGGCTTCTGCTGTAATAAGTCATAATGCCTGTTTCCAGCGTCTTATTGTAGGCTTCCTCGTTCATGTAAGCAAGCATGAGAACTTCACCGTTAACATAATCCTGTACAACAACAGGAATAAGACCGTTGGCATCAAGCTTTAAATCTTTAAATGCGATATCAGCCTTAGGCATTGCTAATGCCTTGTTGTAAGACGCCCCTGATTCAAAGAGATTAACAGCTTCCTTAAGGTCAATGCGTTTCTCATATATTGCCTTACCGATTATTGCACCGTGGATACCTGCGTCATTAATATGTGTAAGGTCGTCCATGCAGCTCATACCGCCTGATGCAATGATATCAATGCCTGTTTTATCAGAAAGAATCTTAGTCTGTTCAACATTAGGACCGGCAAGCATACCGTCCTTAGATATATCAGTATATACGATAGTCTGTACACCTATATCTTTCATTGCAAGTGCAAGTGAAAGTGCAGTCTTGTCACTGACCTTCTCCCAGCCTTCAATAGCCACAAGACCATCTTTGGCATCGACACCTACAACAATATGTTCAGCACCGAATCTGTCAATGGCAGCCTTGATAAAATCAGGATTCTCAACAGCCTTAGTACCGATAATAACTCTGTATACGCCGAGGTCAAGAACTTCCTGAATATTCTCAAGAGTACGGATTCCGCCGCCCATCTGTACAGGAACATTAACACTTGAACATATCTTCTTAATAGTTTCAGCGTTAACACCATGTCCCTTTAAAGCACCGTCAAGGTCAACTGTATGTATAAACTGTGCTCCTGCCTCTTCAAAGCCTTTAGCTATCTCGTAAGGTCTTTCAGAATATACAGTGACTTCATTAAAAAGTCCCTTCTTTAAGCGGACACACTGTCCGTCTTTAACATCAATCGCTGGATATAATCGCATATATGTAACTCCTTAAGTATATTTAAAGACTTCCCTTAGTTGAGAGAATTGTCTTGATTCTTGTATCTTTAATAGTTGCCTCATCCAATGCCTTTGCAAATGCTTTGAACATGCCTTCAATAATATGATGGTCATTCTCACCTGCAATCTTTCTTATATGAAGATTCATGCCTGCACTGTAAGATATAGCATAGAAGAATTCTTTAACCATCTGTGTGTCAAAGTATCCAACGCTGTCTGCTGTAAATGTAGACTCAAAACCAAGATATGGTCTTCCTGAAAGGTCGATTGCACACATAATAAGTGTTTCGTCCATAGGAAGAATAATGTCACCATATCTTCTGATAGACATCTTATCTCCTATAGCTTCTTTGATAGCTTCACCAAGTACAATTCCGACATCTTCAATAGTATGGTGGCAGTCAACTATTAAGTCACCAGTTACTTTTAATTTAAGGTCAAAAAGACCATGCTTTGCAAAACTCTTTAACATATGGTCGAAGAAGCCGATTCCTGTATCAACCTCTGCTTCTCCTGAACCATCAATTCTTAAAAATAAAGCAATATCAGTTTCACTTGTTTTTCTTTTTACAGTTGCCTGTCTGATTTCAGATACAGCCATAATATCCCCGTTTCCGCGCCAGTGCGCTAATTAATTTTCGAATCTTACCTTAATTGAATTAGCATGAGCTGTAAGGTGCTCTGCAGTAGCAAATTTCTCAATATCAGTGTGGATAGCTTCAAGAGCATTTCTTGAGTATGATATAATGCTTGATTTCTTAATGAAGTCATCAACACTTAAAGGTGAGAAGAATTTAGCTGTTCCGTTAGTAGGAAGAACGTGGTTAGGACCTGCAAAGTAATCACCAAGAGGCTCAGAACTGTATTCTCCAAGGAATATAGCACCTGCATTCTTAACCTTAGTCATAACATCAAATGGATTCTTAGTAACGATTTCCATATGTTCTGATGCAATCTCATTAGCAACAGCAACAGCCTCATCAAGATCCTTGGCTACAAGAATATATCCGTAGTTATCAAGTGACTTCTGGATGATTTCTTTTCTTGATAATTCAGCAACGAACTTGTCAACCTCTTCTGATACTTTGTGTGCAAGTTCTTCGCTTGTAGTTACAAGAATTGCAGATGCCATCTCATCATGTTCAGCCTGAGATAAAAGATCTGCTGCAACGTAACGTGGATTAGCTGACTCGTCAGCGATTACAAGAATCTCACTAGGACCAGCAACAGAATCAATGCTTACATATCCGAATACTGCCTTCTTTGCAAGGGCAACATAGATATTACCAGGACCACATATCTTATCAACCTTAGGAATTGACTTTGTACCGTATGCCATAGCTGCGATAGCCTGAGCTCCGCCTGCCTTGTATATAACATCAACACCAGCTTCTTTAGCTGCAACAAGTGTTGTAGGATATACTTTTCCTTCTTTATCAGGAGGTGTACACATGATAATCTGCTCAACACCTGCAACCTTTGCTGGAAGAACATTCATAAGAACTGATGAAGGATAAGCTGCCTTTCCACCAGGTACATACACACCAACTCTTGCAAGTGCAGTAACCTTCTGGCCTAATATAGTTCCGTCCGGCTTAGAATCAAACCAGCTGTACTGTTTCTGCTTTTCATGGAAAGAACGGATATTAACGATAGCCTTTCTTATAACCTCAATAAGTTCAGGGTCAACTAAAGAATATGCCTCCTCAATCTCTGCTTCTGTTACAACAATATTGTCAGCATTGATATCAGCCTTATCGAAATTCTTAGTATATTCGAATAAAGCATCATCACCCTTAGTCTTGATATTAAGAAGAATCTCAGCAACTGCAGATTCAAACTTTCCGTAGCTGTTAGGACTTCTCTTTAAAAGATTCTCTAAAATATTATTCTTACTTTCATCTGTTAATTCAACGATACGCATTATATTCCTCCCTTATAGCATTATTTGCCCTGTGTTTCTATATATTTCTTAACATCATTGATAAGCTTGTTAATTCGCTCCTGTTCCATCTTCATGCTGACCTGGTTTACAACCATTCTTGCAGAAAGAGGACACACCTCTTCAAGTACTTCAAGACCATTTTCTCTTAAAGTTGCTCCTGTTTCAACGATATCAACGATAACTTCTGCAAGACCTACAATAGGTGCTAACTCTACAGAACCGTTAAGCTTGATAATCTCTACAGTCTGGTGCTTTATATTATTAAAGTAATCCTTTGCAATGTTAGGATACTTGGAAGCAACTCTTATAAGCTCGTGATGCTGTAACTTTTCTCTTGCTGATTCTGGACCGCATACACACATTCTGCATTTACCCATCTGAAGGTCATACACTTCATAAAGGCTTCGTCCTTCCTCAAGAATTGTATCTTTACCTACAATACCGATGTCTGCTGCCCCGTATTCTACATATGTTGGAACATCAGATGGCTTTGATAAGAAGAAACGGAATCCTAATTCTTCATTAGTGAAGATAAGCTTTCTTGTCTTCTCGTCCTTCATCTCTTCACAAGGAATACCAATCTGTTCAAATATTTCCATTGCCTTCTTTGCAAGACGGCCTTTTGCTAATGCAATAGTTATATATCTCATTAAAATGTACCTCCTACAAGGCTGTTTACTGCCGCTCTTTCATTCTTTCCTGTCTCGTCAATAACTCTTACAGTTGAATCAGAAGCGTATTCATCATCAATAAATGCAACATTTACTAAAGAAGATTCCTTTGCATATTCAATATACTGTGAATCTGTCTTGCTGTCTTTATATTCAATCATGCACACATTAACGCCAGTGCTTCTTAATTCCTTAGAAACGCTTATTGCATCACCAAGCTTGTCACCGTTATATACAAGAAGTGTTCCATTAGCGTCATGTGGAATATGGATATTCTGTCTGTTAAGTGCAGCTATAAGTCTGTCAATTGTGATGGAGAAACCGATAGAAGCCTTGTCACATCCAAACTGGCCAAGCAGCTTGTCATATCGTCCACCATTCACAACAGGCTCACCTGTTCCAAATGTATATGCATGGAATATAATTCCTGTATAGTAAGCATGCTCAGATAAATCTCCCAGATCAAATGAGATATATTTATCGTAGTTATTATTCTTAAGAAGTGTATACAGCTCTTCAAGTCTGTTAATAGCCTGAATACACTCGTCTTCATCAGTTAAAGCCTTGGCCTTCTCAAGTACTTCTGTACCACCGAATAACTGAGGAAGTTCAAGCAATGCTTTGGCAATTGTCTCATCAATATTAAGACTCTCTAAGAGTTCTTCAACACCGAAATAATTCTTATCCTTGATAAGTCTTAATAATTCTTCTGCAGAATCACCTGTGATTCCGGCTTTATGTAAAAGTCCGTTAAAGAAAGCAACATTACCAAGCTCAACCTGAAACTCTGTAAGACCTGCTGATAACATGCAGTCAATAACCATAGAGATAATCTCATAATCTGCTGCCAGAGAGTTATCATTGATAAGCTCTGCACCAAGCATAGTATTCTCTTTAAGTCTTCCCTGATAATACTTGCTTACATTGATAAATGTATTGCCAAGATAGCAAAGCTTAACTGGAAGGATTCTGTCCTCAAAATACTTTGCTGTAGCTCTTGCAATAGATGGTGTCATATCTGGTCTTAATACTAAAGTGTTGCCATATCTGTCAAAAAGCTTGAACATTTCATTAGATGGTACACTTCCACGTTCTTTATTGAATACATCAAAGAATTCAATAGAAGGTGTCTGTATATCATTATATCCATAAGATGCACAGACATCATGAAGACGATTCTCGATGACCTTCTTTTCTGCACACTCTGTACTGTATATATCCCGTACACCTTCTGGTGTATGTAATAAATCTTTCTTCATAAATTAATGTCCTTTCGTTATATTGAATACTTTAATGCGTTGAAGTGATACTATGCTAACACACTAAATTTGTTTGAATTATACATAAATATGTAGTTATTGTCAACAAACTATTTATCAGAATCTTCTATTTCGCCATGAAGTACTTCTTTATAGATTATATATCTGTTGCCGCCTTTAGCACGCGCTATGTCTATGGCACGGTTAAGTTTTGCTTTGATGATATCAAGATTCTTTCCGTTTTCCGGATATCTTGCGATACCTATAGAAAAACTTATATTATATGATGAATCAATGAATTTGCAGTTCCATGCAATCATCGTTCTTATATGTTCAAGGAAAGCACGTAACTTAACTTCATTATTGATATTTTTTAATATTATTGAATATCTGAAGTCGTCCAGAAAACCTACAACTCCCCTGCCTTCAACACCTTTTAGAATAACATCTTCTATTACCTGGCAGATACGATGGATGTCATCCTCAGAGTGATTCTGCTTGAAGCTGTCAATGTTATCCACTTCAAAATATATTAAAGCTAATCTGCAATCAGGTTCATTGCTTATATTATCGATGCAGTATTTTTTAATATCAGGTTCCTGCAGAGTAAATGTTTTAACAGTATGCTCATCCGCTGTATTATTAAGTTCATTAATCTTTAACTGTAATTGTCTGTTGAGATTTCTGATGGCAAGAACATCTGAAATATGTAATTCAAGATATTCAGATTGTTTGGCATCCGGAATACATTTCTTTTCAATATCAACAAGAACCCATCTGTATGAATTATCAATCCTTCTCATACGGATGCACATACATTTCTTAATATCAGGTCTTAAACTGTTGGCAACATCTATGAAATCATCAAGATCAACCTGATGAATAGAATCTATAATAGAATAATGCTTAGACATTCCTAAGAACATATACATAGGTTCATTGGCTGTAACAATAGAAAAATTACTGTCTACAACTGCATAACCATTAGTCAGTTCATATTCGTCAATGTAATTGCTATCCATAGTATGATTATCACTAATCATATGAAAAACCCGCCTTTCTAACGCAATTCAATATCTTTCTGTATAGCTTCAAGATAATGAACAGGAATTCCCTGATTGGCATATATACGGAAATCCTGATTAATTTCGGAGTAAGTGAAGCTTTTACGCCCACCATTCTCACTTCTTTCCCAAAACCTTATTATATCAGAAAATGGAATATAATAGAACTCATCTTTTGCAGAAAAATATATAATAATGAAAGATATTCCATCCTGCCTCTCGAATTCACGCATGAATTCAACCTGATGTGCATGAATGTTCTGTATTGGAAATGTATCTGTGGCACATTCCTTGGCATCAAAGCACACAGGAATACCCTGTACAACACCAATATAGTCAACCGTACTTTTCTGGTCAAAATATGCCAGTGTAATATGTCTCGTCTGCTGGTCTATATTAATCGGCTTAATTGGTGTCGGAATCTTCTGAACCAGTGCAAGGTGTGAAACCCTGTATTTGTCATTGGACATATTAATAAGGTCTTCTAATGTAGAGCCTCTAAGTCCTCTTGAATTCCAGGTTGGCATAACTGTTCCCCTTTCATAACATTTTTAAAAGAATCAGGTATGGCAGCATATATATGAATATCCATATCCGGAATATCTAATTCGTACGAATGAAGCATCTGGTCTTTTACTTTGTATTGTCTGTTAAATGTTTCATTAACGGACTTTGAGCCGTATTTGTAATCACCTATAAGCGGATGGCCGATGCTTGCAAGATGCGCCCTTATCTGATGGCTTCGTCCTGTGAGAAGATGAATCTTAAGCAGAGTTACATTGCCGTTAGAACATACCGGAATATATTCTGTCTCAATCGGGAGCGAATCTTTGGTTTCTGTCCTGCTTATAGTCACTTTATTAGTTTTATTATCTTTATACAGATATCCTTTTATTAAAGCACGCTTATCAACTCTTCCCTTTACAATGCACAGATAGTACTTACCAAGGGTTCTTAACTTAAATGCTTCCGATAACTGCTGTAAGCCCTTAGTAGTCTTTCCTGCTGCCACGATTCCGCTTGTATTGCGGTCTAGTCTGTTGCATACGCCAGGCTTGAATGATGCTAAATCACCAGCATTAATTGCACCTTCATGTATAAGGTGTGCTATTAAATATTCAACAAGTGACACATCCTCCGGTTTTGCTTTCTGTGAAAGCATGCCTGAAGGCTTGTTAATAAATATAACATCAGAATTCTCATAGATAATATCAAGTGGTTTATATATTTTACTGTAGTAGTCATCTTTTACTGCCTGATTATTATTTGCTGAGAATTTTTCAAATGTTTCATCAGAAAAGAATATCTTGATTGTATCACCACATTTTAACTTCTCATCACCTGTTGCTTTGGAATTATTGAGTGTGATGTTCTTTTTTCTCAGCATTTTGTAAAGAAAGCTCTTAGGGGCGTTGGATAAATAACGCTCAAGACATCGCATCATCTTCTGCCCTGCAAGCTTTTCATCAATGTTAATTTCTTTCATATAATACCTGCTTAATTACATACTCATTCTGAGTAGTGCATCTGTTATATATTGTTTTCTGTCAAGGCTGTTTTCCTTGCTCTCATCAAAGTTTAAAGCTGCATTCTTAACTTTTTCGAGATATGTATCTTTATCTTTGTAAAGAAGAACAGCACAGTTGAGTTTTTCGTTCTTTAAGAATTCCTTGACGCTTGTCTCGAAAAGGTTCTTATCAGCTTTAGCAGCACTTGTATAGGCAAGAATCTGGTTATCACTGATAACTGCTGCCATAATGCCAACAGGCTTCTGTTTATTGGATACAACAAGGTCATAGACGCTGTTTAACTCACCCTTACGCTCTTCAATGTCATTCTTTAATTCTTTGTCACAGTTTTTATGCGGAATCAGGACAAAGTATGATACTGCGAATTTGGCAGCAGGCAGAACAAGTACAACTGCAAGCATTGTAAGGTAGTTATTCTTTGACTTCCATATTATGAAACCAATGATAAATATTACGAGTACAACAGCAAATGCAATAATTGTTTTAATCATATTGCGGCTTTTTTTATAGGCAAGATAACCGAACTCACCTTTTTCTACTTTTTTCATTGCTTCTGCTCCTTATTTTTCTAGGTGGTATAAGACATTTTGGACCAAATCCAATCAGATCGCTTCTGTTATTGGCAAGGAGTGCTTCTTTTACAAGGTCGTAATTCTCAGGTTTCTTGTACTGGATAAGCGCTCTCTGCATCTCTTTCTCATGATGTGAAACAGGTGTATATACCTTTTCCATTGTTCTTGGGTCATAGCCTGTGTAGTACATACATGTTGAGAGTGTTGAAGGCGTAGGATAGAAATCCTGTACCTGTTCTGGCATGTATCCTAAGTCACGCACATATTCCGCAAGCTCAATAGCCTCTTTCATTGTTGAACCAGGGTGGCTTGACATAAGATATGGCACAACAAACTGTTCTTTTCCTGTCTTATCGTTAATTCTTTTATAGCGTTTAATAAAGCTGTCATATACAGCTCTTGAAGGCTTGCCCATTCTCGATAAAACCTTATCAGATATATGCTCAGGAGCAACACGGAGCTGTCCGCTTATATGATTCTCACACAGTTCTCTTAAAAATGTATCATCAGAATCTTCCATACAATAATCAAATCGTATGCCTGATCTTATAAATACTTTCTTGACAGATGGAATCTTGCGAAGCTTTCTTAAAAGGCTTATATAATCCTTGTGTTCAACGACAAGATTCTTACAAGGCTTAGGGAAAAGGCACTGCTTATTGACACATGCACCTTTACTTAACTGTTTGTCGCAGGCTGGTCGTCTGAAATTAGCTGTAGGACCGCCGACATCATGTATATATCCCTTAAAATCAGGGTCGTGGGTCATTAACTTAGCTTCTTCTATTATATTTTCATGGCTTCTTGTCTGTATAATACGTCCCTGATGGAAAGTAAGCGCACAGAACGAACATCCGCCGAAACAGCCTCTGTTACTTGTAAGAGAGAATTTAATCTCTGATAATGCAGGAATACCGCCCATTTTCTTATATACAGGGTGATAATCTCTCATGTAAGGCAGTGAATATACATCATCCATCTCCATCTGTGTAAGAGGCATTGCAGGAGGATTCTGTACGACATACATTTTCTCCTTAACCTTCTCCACAAGAATCTTGGCACTGAAAGCGTCAGTATTAATGTACTGTGTATAGAAGCTCTCAGCATATTTCTTCTTATCAGCTGCAATCTCATCATAGCTTGGAAGTTCGATATAATCATCATATATATGTTCAAGGCTTTTAGCTTTGTATACAGTACCTCTTATATATGTGATGTCTTTAACATCAATTCCGGCTTCAAGCGCTTCTGCTATCTCTACAATAGAATGTTCACCCATTCCGTAAGATATAATGTCTGCACCTGAATCTATAAGAATTGAATGTTTCATCTTGTCAGACCAGTAATCATAGTGTGACATTCTTCTTAATGATGCTTCTATTCCACCGATAATAATAGGTGTTTTCTTATATGTCTGTCTTATAAGATTGCTATATACAATAGTTGCATAATCAGGACGCATACCCATTTTGCCACCAGGCGAATATGCATCATTCTTTCTGTGCTTTTTATTAACTGTATAATGATTAACCATTGAATCCATATTACCGGCAGAAACAAGAAATCCTAATCTTGGTTCTCCAAGGATTGCAATGGATTCTTTCTTTTTCCAGTCAGGCTGTGCGATAATGCCAACCTTATAACCACGGCTTTCTAATATTCTTGTTATAATAGCCATTCCAAAAGAGGAATGGTCAACGTAAGCATCTCCGCATATATACACGAAGTCGCACTGCTCCCAGCCTCTTTTTTTCATATCTTCTCTGCTAATTGGAAGAAAATCCTTAATCATGGAATTCTCCTTATCTTTTAATTTAATTTCGTTGTAATAGTGATATCTCATCTTCAGAAAGCGGTCTGTATTCACCGGTTTTAAGGCTTTCATCAAGAGATAACGCGCCAAATGTTATGCGCTTAAGAAACAGAACCTCTGAGCCTATGGCAATAAACATTCTCTTTACCTGATGAAATTTGCCCTCATGTATTGTTACATGAATCTCAGAATAATCTTCATCAGGATTATAGCTTAATACCTTTAATATGGCAGGCAGTGCTGTCAGCTCATCATCAACACGAAGTCCTTCTGCAAACTGTTTAACTGCCATATCGCTTATCTTACCTTTAACCTTTGCATAATATGTTTTATCAACATGCTTCTTAGGTGATAACAAATCATGTGCCATAGCACCATCATTAGTAATTATCAGAAGACCTTCTGTGTCCTTATCAAGTCTTCCGACAGGAAAAAGGTCCTTTCTGTTCTTAGTCTTAATAAGGTCAATTACTGTTGTGCAGGTGTTATCATCAGTTGCAGAAACAACTCCTGCCGGTTTATTAAGCATGAAATACTCATATTCATGATAGCCGATTGCCTCTCCATCAACACTTACAGAATCGCTGTCTGTGTTAATCTTTAATTCAGGCTTGGTTACAATGCCGCCATTGACAGTAACTTTCTTTTTTCTTATCAGTTCTTTAACTTCACTTCTTGTACCAACCTGCATGTCTGCAAGATATTTATCAAGTCTTATAAGCATTTACATCCATCTCCAGCCTGCAAGATATTTATTCTTTAACTGCCCATTAGCGTTCTTGCCCCAGCCAAGAGGATATCCGTCAACACATACAAGTGTCCAGCCTGATTTAACATCACAGTCGTCTATATCAATAGTCTCTCCCTTAAGATATCTGATTACCCTGTCATCTGAAACAGGAAGGTCAAGACAGTTATTGAACTGTTCCTTAGTAAGTGCCATTGCAAATGCCTGGCTTGGCTCAAAACGGTTCTTCTTAAGTTCACCGAGAAGCAGACCGTTTCTTATAATTCTTAAGCCGCGTTCTTCTGCCATATAAGGTGATGTAAGAAATACTCTTGTATCTCTTATATTGATATAAGCAGGGTCATATTCAAATGTAGTGCTGTCCATGAATTCCTTTAATTCATCAGGAAGCTTTGTCTTTCCTGAAACAGGTCTTTTAGAAGATGTATAATCTTCGCCATCCTTTTCAAATAATGCAACAAAATGTCCTTCTCCAGACATCTTATGTGGGAATATTCTTACAGCTTTCTCAAGATGATATCCTTCATCAGTATCAAAACCGTGTGAGAAGCCTTCATATGGCTTAATATCTATAAGGTGCATATCAGGTCTGTTAGTAAGAAGATGTATTACTGAATCCTCGTCTTCTAACTTTGAAAATGTACATGTAGAATATAAAAGTTTTCCGCCCGGTTTTAACATATCAGCACCTGCAAGAATGATATTCCTCTGAATCTGTGAATAAAATTCAGGACCGTTCTTTTCCCATGCTTTAATAAGCTTATTGTCTTTTCTGAACATCCCTTCTCCGGAACAAGGTGCATCAATAAGCACTTTGTCAAAGAATCCTGAGAACCTTGAAGCAATACCTACAGGGTCTTCATTAAGTACACACAGATTAGGGACACCGAATACTTCAACATTCTTAAGAAGAGCTTTTGCGCGGGAATTACTTATATCATTAGTTATTAGAAGTCCTGTTTTGTTTAACTTTGCTGCAAGCTCAGTTGACTTGCCGCCAGGTGCTGCACACATATCAAATACAACATCTCCCTCATCAATAGGAAGAACATTGGCAGGGGTCATGGCACTTGGCTCCTGAATATAATATAATCCTGCAAAGTAATATGGGTGTTTAGCAGGCTTGTCCTCTTCTGAATAATAGAATCCGTTCTCAATCCATGGAATAGGCTCTAACTTAAACGGACATATTTTAAGAAAGTCCTCTGTTGATATCTTAAGATTATTGACACGGAGACCATATAATCTCTTATCACCAAAACTTTCTATATAGCTGTCATATTCATCTCCTAACAGCGCTTTCATTGATTCTGTATATTTCTCTGGTAAATTCACTTTGTATACCTCAATTCTGTATAGTTTCTGTAATGAGTTACTGCACTGACTGTGCACGGTAATCCTCAGCAATTATATCTAACTGGCGTGAGAATCTTGAAAGTTCATTGATATCACCTTTTTCGTATATTTCATAGAACTCATCCTGAATCTTTATAACAACCTGCTTATTGGCAACCTTGTACAGATTCTGGATTGTACTTAATATATCCGAAACGATATTGGCTTTAACCATGAAATAAGTCTGTGAATTAATTATTTCATCGTGGATAGATGACATCTCATTATCGAGAGTGATAAGCGCATCTGAAGCTGCATTAAGTCGTCCTCTTACATGTGGAGGAATTTCACCATCATACTTGTACTGAAGGGAATGTTCTATAATTGCCCAGAAATTCATACCAAGAGTTCTTATCTGAATCTCGACAGGAATTACTGAAGTTCCTTTAACAGTCTCAACTTCATAATGCACGATAATATGATAACTCCGGTAACCGCTTTCTTTAATGTTCTTGATATAATCTTTCTCACTTATTACAGTCATGTCTTTACGTTTCTTAATAAGCTTTACAACTGTATATATATCTTCTGTAAACTGGCAGATAATTCTTATACCGGCAATATCAAGTATATTTTCCTGTATTTTGTCCATTGGAATACCACGGCGCTGGGCTTTCTGTATTATACTGGAAATGCTTTTAACACGTCCAAGAACCTGCTCTATAGGTGAATATACGCCAGCCTGACGATATTCTTTGACAATATGATTGAATTTTATCTGAAGTTCTTCCACCGCTAAGTCGTAAGGTGTAAGAATCTCTTTCCACATCTGAATTTCCATTGTAATCTCCTTGATTGCAAATTTACATTTCATTATAACACATAATTGGACATTTTTGAGAATATTATTAAATATCAATTGTTAAAGAGGCCGTATGTTAAGTATTATACTTATACTCTTGTTTGTGTTTTCGGTTTTATCGGTTCCTGTGTGTCAGGGAGTGATTTCCGGTCTTTATCTCTTTGGAATGAAAGTGTTTCCGGGGTTATTCATATCATTTATAGTTACCAATGTACTTGTAAGAGTAATTGAGTATAAGAAAATTAATAATCCATGGATACTTGTGATTGCGGGGCTGATGACCGGTTTTCCTAATGGCGCTTATATATGTTCGTGGTATCACAGAAACAATCCGGAAAGCAGGCTTGCGGACATGCTCGCAGGAATAATCAATATTCCAAGTCCGGCATTTCTTATAAGTTATGTATATATTAATATTCTTGAAAAATGTATTGATATATACACATTTCTTATAATTACATATCTGCCTGTGATAATCTGTTCTGTTGTTATAACAGCCCTGTTTATGGATAATGTATCAGGTGATAAGAAAGTAAGAAACAAAGTAAACAAAGGACTTATGCTGCAATTCTTTGAAGAAGCGGTTGACAGTTCAATTAACACAGCTCTTAAATTAGGAGCATATATAATATTGTTCTCTGTTATTGTTAATCTGGTAATATATCTTATACCACAGGATACTATTGCACTTATAATTGCATATCCACTTGAGATATCTAACGGACTTGCAATTATTAAGAGTTCAGGTCTGGCAGCAGATGTATTTGTGTTAATGACTGTATTACTAGATGCATTTGGCGGATTATGCATAGTTATGCAGACAAAATGTGTATGTAAACATTATATAAGCATAAAAAAATACATATATCAGAAGCTTGTACTATGTGTGGTTACACTTATAACAGCCATGCTACTGATATATGTATTATAAAATCTGAAAATTAATAATAATTACTGCTCATCTGAATCATCATCGTATTCTTCAGCATCTGAAGATACATCTTCAGTGTCTGATTCCTCAGTACCTTCTTCAATTCCGCTGAGTTCGTTTCTGTTATTATTGACAACAGATAAGACATTCTCAAGACCAGATAATAATGAGTCATATTTCTCTTTATTATCCTTGATTGAATGTTCGATAATATACTGAAGCTTTGCAAGCATATCATCTGTATACTGCATAGCACCATATCTTATGCTGTTAGCTTCTTCTGTAGCGTTATCAAGAATAGCCTGAGCCTGTGCTGTAGCCTGCTCAATAAGATCGTTAGCCTGTGCATAAGCTCTCTGCATAATCTCATGCTCGTTAATCAGCTCTTCTGTCTGAACCTGTGCTGCATTGATTATAGCATCAGCCTGTTCCTTGGCATCAGCAAGTATAGCATCTTTATTGCTTAAGATTTTCTGATATTTCTTGACTTCATCAGGAGTCTTTAATCTTAACTCTGTAAGCATGTCTTCTAACTGCTCTTTGTTAACGATAATCTTAACATTAGATAATGGATAATATTTACAGGTATCTATATAACTTTCGATATCACTTATTAACTGTTCAATTCTGCTCATAACTTTACTCCTTTAATAGTATTCTGATTATTTATTAATTCCATATTTCTCGTAGACTCTGTCTATGATCTGTTCTGGAACGAACTTATGAATATCGCCACCGTACATAGCCATCTCTTTAACAATGCTTGAACTTAAGTATGCATACTTAAGACTTGTTGTAAGAAATACTGTGTCAATTCCCGGAGCTGCAACTCTGTTCGTCTGAGACATTGCAAGTTCATATTCAAAGTCAGTGACAGCTCTTAATCCCCTTATTATAACAGAGACATTATGCTCTGCTGCGAAATCTACCAGAAGACCGCTGAAGCTTAATACTTCTACGTTAGGTAAATCCTTTGTCACTTCTCTTAACATATTAACACGCTCGTCTACTGAAAACAATGGTGTTTTGGTACTGTTATTTAAAACGCCTACTATAAGGTGGTCAACAAGACTTGCTGAACGTCTTATTATATCCAAATGTCCTAATGTCACCGGGTCAAAACTTCCTGGATAAATCGCTTTTTTCACAGTTATTCACTCTCCTTTAGTCTTATAAAAATGTGCTTATTAGTCTTATAATTCTTAACCTTAACAGTCTCAAATCCACATTCTTCAATATAATCGAGAGGAACATTAAGAGCCTCTTCAATTATAATAATTGTGTATCTGTCTATAATATCTGAATGTGATAACGCATTTAAAACATCATACTCATAATCCTTGCCATATGGAGGATCCATGAATACAATATCAAATACTCCTTTGCCAGATAATCTGTTTATTGCAGACAAAACATCCTGTTCCATAACAACAGCATTAGGAGCAAGCTTTGTGAAAGCAAGATTATCTTTGATAACAGCCAATGCAGCTCTTGCATTCTCAACAAGAACAGCTTCTTTAGCACCACGGCTTAATGCTTCTATACCAATAGCACCGCTGCCTGAGTACAGGTCGAGAAACCTGCATCCGGCAATATCTGGCTGCAGCATATTAAAAAGAGTTTCTTTAATTCTGTCAGTTGTAGGTCTTGTATTATCACCTTCAGCAGCCTTCAGAGGCAAGCTTCTGGCAATTCCAGCTATTACTCTCATAATAATTAATTCCTTTGATATAATTTATTCGAAAAAGTTCTTTAATTCCGCACGGGAATTAATCTGTAATTTGTTGAATATGACTTTCATGTTAGATTTAACAGTGCTTTCAGCAATAAACAGATGTTCAGCAATTTCTTTATTAGAATAACGCTTGGCAGCAAGCTTTGCAACATCAGATTCTCGTACTGTAAGTCCATAATCAGCAAGCATATGTCCTGCTTTCTTAATTGCTTTAACACCTTTTGAATAGCCCTTGGAAATTCTTGTTACATTCTTAATGAATTTCTGGTAATCACGATTGATTACAGCTTCAGCCATAAGCTCAGAAACAGCATCATAGTTATGTACAAACGGCATATATATATTATCCGGTTCAGCAAGCTTTATTGCTTCTTTCAGGAACTTGTGGGCTTTTAATACCTCACCTGTTTCATTGTTGGCTATTGCAAGATATATATAAGTGTATATCTGTGGAGTTACATATGAAAACATATTGTTTAATCCTAAAAGCTGACCGCTGATACCAAGATAATGATGATAGTCATGTGTAAGTATCAGATATTTGCCAAAGAGAACATTAACGAAACTGAGTGAGAAGAAATTAACAGTATCTTCTATTGCTTTCTGGTCCTTAAGCCATGCTGCAATCTTCTCTTCCTGATCAGTATTAACATACATACATGCATGACATATGTCTGAAAGCTTTACAAGTGAACGTGATTTGCCTCTGTCTATATTAGCAATCCGGGCAATATTATTCATATTCTCCTTGTACTGGTCATTAAGTCCTCTGTAAAGGGCAATGTTGGCAAGAATATAACTTGCTGCAATATATATTCCATACTGGTTACGGCTGTCTGCCATATATATTGCTTTCTGACACAGAATCTCAGCACCGTCAAGGTCACCTCTGTTATATAAAACTTCCGCTTTCATAACGGCTTCAAAACCTTTGCCATGACCATTAGTTATTCTGTAATAATCAGATGCATAATGTTCAAGTGCAGCAAGCTCTTTATCGAGTGCACCAGATTGTCTGTGATACAGCATAAGTACAGACGGACATTCATAATTAAATGGAAAGCCGCCAGCAATTATGTTAACAGGTGACTTCGAATAAGATGAAATAAGATTAAAATCTTTAATCATTAATTCGAAATCATTGTATTTGGTAAATGCTTTAACAAACTGCAATTCGGCAAGATACGAATTGCGGGCGTTTTCACTAAGATATGTATCTTTATTGATATCAGCTGTGATATCTGTAAGGAGTGTGTCAACCATATGTCTTTCATTAAACATAAGGAGTGAAAAACATATTGATATTGAAAACTCGTAATGTCCGATTTTTTCAATATCCCAGTAATGATTGGCAATATCAGTAAATACATCTTTGTTCTGTTTGATAACAAAAGGATATATATGTTCATATTCAATATCACTTCTGTATAGTTTGGTATATTCTTTGGACTGGCTGTAAAGCTTCATTGCCTCAAAGTAATTGCCATCATCAAGATTAGTGTTGGCAGCCCTGAGTGTAATGCTTCTTACATCCTGAGTTGGAAGTTCGCTTAAAACCTGAAGAATATAATTATCAAACATTGGATTAAAGCTGTATCTGCGGGTGTGTTCATCATAATCAACCAGTGAAATGGAATTAAGAAGATTAAGACATTCTTTTTCTTCAAGAAATGTCTGTTTCATACACTGATTGAGATTAAAAGATGAAAAAACACTCATGTTTGCGAGAAATTCCCGCTCTTTATTATTCAGTTCAAACCATACATTATTCTCAATAAATGTATTGGTTCTGTCAGAAACCGGTATATCATTATCAGTAACTTTATTACGGAAAGCCTCCATATAGAGATAAACAATATAAGGCCATCCCAAAGTTTTCTGATATATTGCTTTAGCAGTTTCTTTATCAAGAATTATTTCATTGAGCCTGAAATAATCTTCAATATCTTCCTGAGAAAATGCAAGGTCATTCTTTGTAATACCCAGTGCATCATCTTTAGTAATAAGATTAATAATATTCTGATTAGTTATCTTTCGTAATATGAATGCATATCTTAAGCCAACAGCAGTTGACAGATATGATGCAGCAAATATCCTGCACATATTATCATCAAATATGTTATCAAAATTATCAATAACAAGTAATGCTGAAGACTGTTCTGAATTCATAATAGAAAGAAGGTTGATAACCGCATTAATATCTTCGTCTGAATCAGGAAATCCAATATTCTTGAATGATTCTGCAAGGGAAACATTAAGAAGTTTAACAGCATTGCAGAAGTTTTCCCAGAAAATCTCTCTTGAACTTTCAGCATCTATCCATAAAACTGTATATCCTGAGTAGTTCTTGAAGAAAGATTTAGTTATCTTGGATTTACCATAACCTGTAGGCGCATATATAAAGCTGTATCTGTACATTTCGAAGCGTGAAAGCTTGTTTTTCAGGCTGCTTGAAATGTATGCTCTGTTTGACATATTCTTAATATGAGCCATCAGTTCTCCCCTTCTATTAACTCAATAAGATTATTTCCATTCGGAATTATCTATTTCTATTTTCTTGTCTCTTAACATAAGTTCTTTAACAGCTTCAGCCGCAGGCTTATCTTCGAAGAGAATCTTATTGACCTGTTCAACGATTGGCATCTCGATGTTGTATTTCTTAGAAAGCTCTAATGCTGCTTTTGCAGAAAATACACCTTCAACAACCATCTGAACCTCTTCCATTGCCTGATCTTTAGTATATCCTTTACCAATAAGGATTCCGGCACGTCTGTTACGGCTGTGCATACTTGCACATGTAACAATTAAATCACCAATACCTGATAATCCTGAAAATGTATGAGGATTAGCTCCCATTGCAACGCCAAGTCTTGTTATCTCTGCATTACCTCTTGTGATAAGTGCAGCCTTAGTGTTATCTCCATAACCAAGACCATCTGCAATACCGGCAGCAAGTGCTATTACATTCTTTAATGCACCGCCGATACATATACCAAGCATATCAGGGCTTGTATATACTCTGAATACATCACTCATAAATACATTCTGCAGATATTCAGCAGTACTCTTTTCATGGGCACCTATAACACATGTTGTAGGAATACCACGACTTACTTCCTCAGCATGGCTTGGTCCTGATAAAACAGCAACTTTAGCCTGAGGAATCTCTTCTTCTACTATCTGACACAGAGTAAGAAGTGTATGTTCTTCAACACCCTTTGCAACATTGACAATAATCTGTCCTTCTTTAACGAAAGGCGCAATTAATTTTGCTGTAGAACGTGTGTATGGAGAAGCTACGGCCAGCACAAGAACATCAGCATTGTTAATTACATTGGCTGTATCACCAGAAATAGTAATGCTGTCTGGAATTCTGACACCAGGAAGGCATCTTTTATGTTCTCTTTCTGTCTGAAGCATAACTACTTCATCCTTTAAAACTGACCATACTGTTACATTGTGACCGTTGTTATTAAGAAGTAAAGCAAGACCTAAGCCCCAGCTTCCTGCTCCTAAAACACTTATATTTGCCATAATTATACTCCAATCTACGCAAAAATGCGTATTAAAATTTAATTCTTTTTCTCACCGATTTTTCGTTCTGTTCCATGAATCAGTCTTACAATATTACTGCGGTGTCTGATAAATGCAAGTGCCGCAAGAGCGAAAACAATAACGGTTCCTTCAATAAGGCTTGTACCATCTAAAGGAAGCCATCCTGCCAATCCCCATATAAGGAATTCAACGAAAAATAATGCCATTCCAACAAGTGAAGCCAGTGAAACATATCTGCTTATCTTGGCTACAAGTGCAAATGTCACAATACCAAATATTGTGAACATGAAACAGTACTTAGGAAAAAGCATAAGACTTATTACAACACCAGAAGATGCTGCAATACCCTTTCCACCTTTAAACTTAAGGTAAAATGGGAAATTATGTCCAAGTACAATACCAAGTCCGCAGTACAGGAATAAAAGCATTTCTGGAACTGCTGTGTGTGGCACTATAAGAAAATGTATTAATATATCGGCAATAACCGCTTTGAATGCATCAAGAAGATAAGTTGCAATTCCTGCCTTCTTGCCAAGAGTTCTCATAACATTGGTAGTTCCTGCATTGCCACTGCCATAATCCCTGATGTCAATCTTATTGAACTTACCCATCCAGTAACCAGCCTGAATGAGTGCTCCAGCGAAATATCCATATATAAGAACACCTATTTTAACTAACATTATTCTTTCTCCTTACGTTCTCTATTGATAAATCTGATAGAAGTACCTCTGAATCCGAAGGATTCTCTTATTCTGTTTTCAATATATCTTGTATAAGAAAAATGTGTAAGCTCTACATCATTAACGAACATAACAAATGTTGGCGGCTTAACAGAAACCTGAGTCATGTAATATATTTTAAGTCTCTTGCCCTTATCTGAAGGTGGCTGCTTCATGGCAACTGCTTCTGTAAGAATCTCGTTAAGTACACCTGTTGGAATACGCATAGTCTGTGCATCAACAATGTGGTCAACTAATTCATATATCTTATTAAGTCTCTGACCTGTCTTGGCAGAAACAAATATAATCTCAGCATAAGACATGAATGCAAGAGTATCTTTAATCTTATTAGTGAATTCATAGATAGTCTTGTCATCTTTCTCAATATCATCCCATTTGTTGACAGCAATGATTATACCCTTACCTCTTTCATGTGCAATTCCGGCAATCTTGGCATCCTGCTCTGTTACACCTTCTGTGGCATCAATAACAAGAATTGCTATATCTGCACGCTCAACAGCTGCAACAGTTCTGATGATACTGAAACGCTCGAGATCTTCTTTAATCTTACTCTTACGGCGAAGACCGGCTGTATCAATAAATACATATTCCTTACCATTGTATTTGATGGCTGTATCTATTGCATCTCGTGTTGTTCCTGCAATATCAGATACAATAACTCTGTTCTTACCTACGAGCTTATTGATAATAGATGATTTACCTACGTTAGGTTTACCAATGATGGCTACCTTAGGTCTGTCATCTTCCTCTTCTGTATCTGAACCTTCTGGGAAATGGCTTACTACTTCATCAAGTACTTCACCAAAGCCTAATTTATTAACAGCTGATATAGGGAATGGCTCGCCAATTCCAAGGTTATAGAATTCATATACATCAGGCATCATCTTCTCAAAGCTGTCAACCTTGTTAACAACAAGAATAACAGGCTTGTGTGAACGTCTTAACATATCAGCAACCTTAGAATCTGAGTCTACAAGTCCCTGCTTGACATCTGTCATGAATATAATTACATCTGCTGTTTCAATGGCAATCTCAGCCTGCTCACGCATCTGCGCAAGGATGATATCACCTGTATCTGGTTCAATACCACCTGTATCAATAAGTGTGAAATTGTGGTTTAACCAGCTTACTTCTGCATAAATTCTGTCTCTTGTGACACCCGGAGTGTCCTTAACTATTGAAATCTGCTGTCCGCACAGACTGTTGAATAAAGTTGATTTACCAACATTAGGTCTTCCGACAACAGCAACTATTGGTTTACTCATAATTACCTCATTTCTCAATTTACAAAAAATTAATACACGCAATCTATAATATAATATCAGTTTAATTGCTTTTTGTAAAGCACTGTGATATCATACAGAATATTGATTTTAGGCGCTTTAGGAGGTATTTTAGTGAAATTATTCCATAAGAAGTTTACATTATTCCCAGTTATGTTTCTGATAGCCGCACTTGTACTGCCATCAGTTACGGCACTGGCAGCAGATTCATCTTATAAGTTCTCGGCAATAGACCTTAAGTTAAATGTTCCGGAAGAACTTATATGCTTTACGCAGACAACTACAGGCAACAATGCATATCTTAAAGATATTGGTGCTGAGGATGCCAATGAAGTACAGAATGCCATGCGTGCATCCAACATATATCTTGAAGCATTTTCTAAAGACTTATCTTATGAAATTGCTGTTGTTGGATTAAAAGCAGGTTCTTCACTGTCTAATCTTGATGAACTGAGTCAGGATGAATTAAGCGGCATGTTTCTTAATTATATTGATTCTGAGAATTCCAAGCAGGAAGATGGCCTGACAGAAACAATGACGGGCAAAGCAATAGATACAATTAATGACCATCCATATTTCAGGACAGAAGTCACATCAGTATCAGATGAGAAACAGACTATATATACAAGAAAGTATTACACAGTAACCCGTGGATATATATATATGTACTCTCTACAGTCTAAAGACAATGAGATTACTGATGACATGGTTAATGATATTTTACATATAATTAATTCAGCACAGTACACTAATGTTAAGAAATCCATATTTGAGAATGGTGTATTTACAGAAACACTTTCTTCGATACTGACAGTTGCTATTCCTATAGCTATTCTGGCAGCAATATATCTGCTTATAACTAAAGTCGGAAAGAAAGGCCGTTCAAAGCTTTCTTCAGAAGAGGCAGAATTAAGAGCCAGATATAAAGAACAACATAATAATAAACAATAACAATAATACCGGAACAGATTGGACCGACATCAAAGTCAGTTAATCTGTTCCGGTATTTTTATAATGTTATATATTACTTGCATATGCTCATGAATCCGCACAGTACACCTCTTCTGCCATGAGAAGCTCTGTGTGAAAACAGCCATTCGCTGTTGCAGCTTGTACACAGATTGCTTATTCCTATATTATCAGGAAGGATTCCTTCATGAATCATATTATAGTAATTAGCAGTCTGTAGATTGAGCTGGTATTTATCATCTCTGGTATGATATAACATCATGTCCGATTCTTTCAATCCGTAAGCCTGTCTGAACTGGCTTGCAACTGTTTCATCAACTTCATAACAGTCCTGACATATTGATGGACCGATGAATGTATGAATATCTTCCGGACGTGAACCATATGTATCTTTCATAAGTTTTATTACCTCATGGGTAATATTGGCTACTGTTCCACGCCAGCCTGAATGAGCTGCTCCGATACATTTGTTGACAGGATCTATAAAATACACAGGAACACAGTCTGCAAAATATGTAACAAGACATAAACCAGCTTCATTAGTTACAAGTCCGTCCACATTATCATAGTTTCTAGGTCTGCTTAGTCCCATTCCTGCCATTGAAGAATCAGCAACCAGAACATTGGTTGTATGCGTCTGTTTGGTGCATACGCAGTTTTCCGGTTTAAGCCCCATTGTATCAAGGAATAATTCATAATTCTTATATACATTATCATAGCTGTCTCCCCTGTCAAAAGAGAAGTTCATGCTTGAATATATTCCATCACTTACACCACCGAGCCTTGTTGAAAAATGAAGCTTAACCCAGTCGAATTTATCAAAAGGTGTGAATTCTATATATGTAATGCCATTCTTATTACATAATCTTGTTGAATTATTAATTGTCACTCCGTCAAGACCACTGAATAATGCGTCTGTATCAATATATTTAATATTCATAATTATTATCCCTGTTAAAAAGCATTCTTAATATGAGTTATTGTTCCGCCATCTATTCCTAACACATCGAAACGGCATGGAATATCGCAGCTTTTGTATCTGGTTGTAAGATAATAGCCTGCAACCTTTCGTATAGTCTGTTGTTTTTTATAATTGACAGCTTCAATAGCAGAACCATAACGGTTACTGCTTCTGTATTTGACCTCAATGAATACAATATAATTATCTTTGGAAGCAATAATATCTATCTCTCCGGTTCTGTTGCGGAAATTACGTTCCAGAACCTTGTAACCATTGTCAATGAGAAATTCTACTGCAAGCTGTTCTTTATCTGCTCCGATGGTTCTTTTATTAACAGTCATTATTTACCTGCTTTTCTTTTATAGTAATTATATAAAGTTCTTGATAAATGTTCTTCTGTGTATAGGACATGGACCGTATTCTTTAATTGCTTCTATATGGACTTTCGTTCCATATCCCTTATGCTTTGCAAAACCATACTGAGGGTATAAAGAATCATATTCAGTCATAAGTCTGTCCCTTGTCACTTTGGCAAGAATACTTGCAGATGCGATTGTAAGGCTCTTGGCATCACCTTTAATAATCGGAACCTGTTTAACGTCAATTCCAGGTATTGTAACTGCATCATTAAGAAGTATATCAGGCTGTACAGATAACTGGCTGACAGCATCACGCATAGCCTCATAAGTAGCCTGTAATATATTAATTTCATCAATTCTTTCTGGCGATACAATTCCAATTCCGTATGAAAATGCCTCTTCTTTTATTACGTCAAACAGTTCGTCTCTTTTCTTCTCACTTAATTTCTTGGAATCATTTACATAAAGAATTCTTTTTCCCTTAGGGAGAATTACTGCTCCTGCAACAACAGGACCTGCAAGCGGGCCTCTTCCAGCTTCATCTATTCCGCATATATAAGAAAATGTATCATACATTTCTTCATATTCACGCATAGCTTCTATACGCTGCTTCTCTGCTTCAAGCTTTGCAGCTTTTTTAAGTTCGCGTTCCTCTTTAAGTGTCATATATGCCCCTTTCTGCCTGTATATTAATTAAGGTCTTTCAAGAGAGATATTACCAATCTTTCCTTCTCTGAAATCATCAAGAATACATGCAGCACATTTTTCATAGTCAATATCTGAACCTTTCTTAATGCAGCCACGTTTTCTTGCAATATGATCCATAATGCAGAGTGCAACAGCATTCTCAGGGTTCATCATTGTTTCTGTATCAACATTATCAAATATATCTTCTGTTATGTCGTAACGGCTGTAAAGCTGGGTCTGATAATTCTTCTTAAGAAACTTAATTGTTTCTAATGCCAGCTCCTCGATATTAAGAATCTGGTCATTAATCGAACCAATCATTGCAAGTCTTTCACCGACATTTCTGTCCTCAATCTTAGGCCAGAGTATACCCGGAGTATCAAGAAGCTCAACGCTTCCATTGATTCTTATCCACTGTTTTCCTTTAGTAACGCCCGGCTTATTGCCTGTCTTGGCGCTCTTTCTTCCAGTGAATGAATTGATAAATGTTGATTTACCTACATTAGGTATTCCAACAATCATAGCTTTAATAGAGCGGTTTTTAATTCCTCTAGCCCTGTCTCTTTCAATCTTGGCAGAACATGCAGTGGTTATAAGATTATTAACTGCACGGTTGCTTACATTAAGTCTTGAATTAAGCTTAAGACAGTAAAAGCCTTTATCTTTAAAATATGTTATCCATTCATCTGTTACTGTATCATCGGCAAGGTCCGATTTATTCAATAATACAATTCTTGCCTTATTCTTTGCAAGTTTGTCAATATCAGGATTACGGCTGCTTAAAGGAATACGTGCATCCACAATCTCGATGACAAGATCAACAAGTTTTATATCCTCTTCCATCATTCTTCTGGCTTTGGTCATGTGACCTGGATACCAGTTAATGGCTCTTTTCTTTTCTTCCATATCTATCTCCATTATTTAACGAAACCAAATGAATCAAATGGTTCTATTACCATCCATACTTTTCCTACAATATTATTGCGTTTAACCATTCCAACACTGGCAAAACGGCTGTCTTCACTGTTATTACGATTATCTCCAAGTACAAAGTATTCATCATCAGCCAGCGTATATGGATTAGCTGCTACTCCCGGTGTAAGGATTGATGTATCAACATAATCATCAAGCTGGGAATCATTAATATATACTTTTCCATCTTTTATCTGGACAGTTTCCCCCGGTAGTCCGATAACTCTCTTTATGTATATCTTAGAAGAATCAACAGAATCCTGTTCGAAAGCTATGCAGTCAAATCTTTTAGGACCATTGAATGCATATGATATTCTGTTTATAAGTACTGTATTATCATTAGAAAGTGTTTCTTCCATTGAATTACCCACTACTGTAGAACGGCAGCATATGAATGTTACCAGAACATAAGCAAGTACAATTACAATACATACATCTGCAACATATTTGCATATATTAAGCAGAGTTGTATTTTCCTGATATCTTCTCTGAAAAAATCTCATAGTATTCCGACCTCACTTGTCGCTTAAATATAAGTAAAGGGACATTTTTTCAAATGTCCCTTACCACGAATAACAAAATTATCTAACTAATTCCTTAACCTTAGCAGCCTTACCTGTTCTCTGTCTTAAGTAGTTAAGCTTAGCACGTCTAGCCTTACCACGTCTAATAACTTCAACCTTCTCAACGATAGGTGAATGTAATGGCCATGTCTTCTCAACGCCAACGCCGTTAGAAATCTTTCTTACTGTAAATGTAGCTCTAACGCCAGTTCCCTGCTTCTTTAAAACTGTTCCTTCGAAAACCTGGATTCTTTCACGGTTTCCTTCCTTGATCTTAGCTGATACTCTTACAGTATCACCAACTCTGAACTCAGGAGCCTGAGCCTTAAGCTGAGCATCTTCGATGTTCTTAATAATTGTATTCATGTGTGACCTCCTTAATATTATGATGTTCTTAATACAGGTTCTGTAACAGAGGACCATCCCTTTTTCTCACAACTTGTTTAGATTATCATAATCCTGCGAATAATGCAAGACTAAAAACACATTTTCTTTATTATTTATTAATATCAAGCAGACCAGGTAAGATGTGAACTGTTATAGTCTTCTTATCAAGGTCATGATCTAATATACACTGGTCAATAACCGGTATTAAATAGCTTTCGCCATTGTCCGCCTCTACTTCATATACATTGTTGGCGCCTGTTTCTAATACATCTTTCAGTACGCCCAAATGCTTTCCTTCATCTGTTATAACATCAAGTCCGATAAGATCGCATATAAAATACTCTCCCGGCTCAAGTTTAACAGCATCTTCTCTTGAAACGAGCAAGTCGCATTTTGTGTATTTCTCTATATCATTGATGTCATCAAACTCTTTAAACTTAAGTATTACGAACTGCTTAAAGAATTTAACTGAAGATACAGTGACAGCTACCTGTTCTCTTTTTCCATCGATAACACATTTCTTAAGTTTCTTAAAACGAAGAGGATCATCTGTTGTAGGAAAAACCTTAACTTCACCTCTGATTCCGTGGGTCGATGTAATGACCCCTACCCTTAACATATCTTCCACTTAAATTCTCCATTCTGGCATAAATGTATATATAAATAACAAAACAGACAGCCCCGAGAGGCTGCCTTAGACAGTAGTGTTTGTTTAGTTATCAATCTCAACAATCACTTTCTTGTCGCTCTTAGAAGCCGCAGCTGAAACAACTGCTCTTATTGACTTGGCAATTCTACCAGACTTGCCGATAACCTTGCCCATATCCGAAGGAGCAACCTTAAGATTGACTACAAGAGCCTTATCTTTTTCAGTTTCTGTTACTACAACCTCATCCGGATTATCAACTAGTGCCTTAGCGATAATTTCCACTAATTCTTTCATAGTCAATTACACCTCCACTAGTCTTATTTTTCGATACCAGCCATCTTGAAAAGCTTTCCAACAACCTCTGTAGGCTGAGCTCCGTTTGATAACCACTTCTTAGCAGCCTCAGCATCAATGTTGAGCTTGCATGGATCGTAATTAGGATCATAAGTACCGATTTCATCGATAAATCTACCATTTCTTGGAGATCTTGAGTCTGCTACGATAATTCTATAGAAAGGATTTTTCTTCTCACCTAATCTCTTTAATCTAATCTTTACTGCCATTACATTCACCTCCTGTATTATTCTTAAAAATTAATCTATGTTAAAAAGGTAACTTGAAACGTCCCTTTTTAGCACCTTTCATCATTCCAGGCATCTGTTTCATCATCTTCTTCATCTGTTCGAACTGCTTTACAAGTCTGTTAACATCAGCAATATCAACACCTGCACCTCTTGCAATTCTGTTTTTTCTTGAAGGATTAAGTATGTCCGGATTACTTCTTTCTGCTTTGGTCATTGAATATATGATAGATTCAGTTCTTTTCATATTCTTCTCTGCTTCATCATCATCAATTGAAACATTCTTCATCTGACCTGACAGTCCTGGCATCATGCTCATAATTGAACTGATACCACCCATATTCTTAATCTGTCCCATATACTCAAGGAAGTCATTGAAATCAAATTCGGCTTTCTTAAGCTTCTCTTCCATAGCTTTGGCCTTATCAGCGTCAAGCTGTGCTTCAGCCTTCTCAATAAGGGTAAGGACATCACCCATACCAAGTATTCTTGATGCCATACGGTCTGGATAGAACTGCTCAAGGTCTGAAAGTTTCTCACCCATACCAACATAAAGAATTGGCTTTCCGGTAACTGCTTTAATTGAAAGTGCAGCACCGCCTCTTGTATCACCATCTAACTTAGTAAGGATAACTCCGTCAATACCAACCTTCTCATTGAATGAAGAAGCAACATTAACAGCATCCTGACCTGTCATGGAGTCAACTACAAGAATTGTCTGGTCAACTGATACATTAGCTTTAATCTCTATAAGCTCATTCATCATATCTTCATCGACATGAAGACGTCCTGCTGTATCAAGAATAACTGTATTAAATCCATTATTCTTAGCATGAGCTATAGCAGCTTTGGCAATATCAACAGGTTTCTGGTTAGTTCCCATAGAGAATACTTCAACGCCCTGTTTATTACCATTGATAGTAAGCTGTTCAATAGCAGCTGGTCTGTACACATCACAGGCAACCAGGAGAGGTTTTCTTCCCTTTGCCTTGAACTTACCGGCAAGCTTTGCTGTAGTAGTTGTCTTACCAGCACCCTGAAGACCTGCCATCATAATAACAGTAATCTCAGAACCTGGATTCATGGCAATCTCAGTAGTTTCAGATCCCATAAGAGATACCATCTCTTCGTTAACAATCTTGATAACCATCTGACCAGGTGTAAGACTTGACATAACATCCTGTCCGATTGCTCTCTCTTCTACAGACTTAATAAACTGCTTAACAACCTTAAAGTTAACATCAGCTTCAAGCAGGGCAAGCTTAACCTCTTTAAGAGCAGCCTTAACATCAGCTTCTGATAAACG
Organism: Evtepia sp.; assembly: GCA_963597265.1. Lineage (GTDB taxonomy): Bacteria > Bacillota > Clostridia > Lachnospirales > Lachnospiraceae > Lachnospira. Next base: position 38,887 of record CAVBPJ010000010.1, read on the forward strand.
GCCCTTACCACGAAGATTCTTAAAAATATTCTGCAATTTCTCTGATAAACTATCGAATGCCATAAATATCTCTCCTTAAAATTCTTCAAGAATCTCATTGGATAACTTCTTGATTTCATGAATATCAGATATGTCCTGACTGTCCATGTAATCATCAACTAAAGAATCAATCTTAGATACCTTATCCTTAGTTTCAAGGAACTTCTGTACAAGATGAAGTTTAGTTTCGTATCCCTCAAGTGTCTTCGTAACTCTCTTAATCAGATCATGTACTCCCTGTCTTGATATACCGTATTCATCGGCAATCTCACTGAGAGACAAATCGTTGTAGATAGCATCTTCATATATCTTCTTCTGATGGTCGTTAAGTAACTCTCCATAAAAATCATATAAAAGATTCTGTTCAACAATTCTTTCCATAACACCTGCCATAAAAACTAATATCTCATAAGTTTTATTAACTCATAAGCCTTGAGTATAATATCAGAAATAAAAATAAGTGTCAAGCATTTTTACTTGACACTTTGTAAAAAATTTATTAAATCAGCTTTCGAGCTTCTTTTCATGCTCGTTTGGCGGATATTCAGCCTCATAAGCTTCGCTTAAATTCTCCATTCCATTAATCTTCAGTCTCTTAAATACCCATTTCTTAATAAGGTGATAGATAACTGCGAATATAGGAACTCCTAAAAGCATTCCTGCAAATCCCCATATATCTCCAAAAAGAAGAATCGCGAATAATACCCAGAAACTTGATATTCCAGTCGTATTACCAAGAATCTTAGGCCCAATAATATTACCATCAATCTGTTGTAATATGAAATTAAATATTACAAAAAACAGACACTGTGCAGGGTTAACAATGAGACACAATAAAGCTCCGATAAACCATGCTATGTACCATCCAAAGAATGGAATAACATTAAATATTCCAACAATGAAAGCTATAAGAATCTCACTCATCATTTCTTTGTCAGGATTACATATTGTAAATATCTTGAGTCCTATAAAACATACAAGCGCTATCACAAGAGCATCAAGAATCTTACCATTAACAAATCCGCTGAATACTTTATCAGTGTATTTAATCTCTTCCATTACGCTGTCTGCACGTTCTTTCTTGAATATACTGTAGACAACCATCTCTCCCTGCTTTGCAAGCTTCTTTCTTGCTGTAAGAAGATATGCCGCAACGATGAATCCGATAAGAACATTAAACAGTATGACAATAATATTGACTACACCAGTCGATACACCGGTTGCAATTCCCTGTGCATACCCAAGAAATTCATTACCAAGCCAGTCGTTAATGAACTTATATGTTTTATCAATAATATCCTCTGAATATTTCATAAGAGTTTCATTCTCGTTAAGAAACTTCTGTACAAAACCGATTACTTTATTGACATTGTCAGGAATAATCTGGATAAGGCGTACAACACTGTTTACAAGATTAGGAATAATAACAATAATCATAAAATAGATGAACAGAATAGCTATAAGAAGTCCTGTAAACACACTGAGATTATTGGAAAGACTTTTCTTTTTCTTCTCATTCTTAATAAACTTAAAAGCCTTATTGTATATATTATCGAAGAAATTACATATCGGACATATAACATATGCTAATGCTCCACCAATAATGAAAGGCATCAGAGTTCTGCATATATGTGAAAATGTTTTGTGAATTGCATCAATTCTGAACAACGCAAAAAACAGCAATAGGGACAGCGCTGCTGCCCCAAACAATGCCATTGTAATTCCTGCATATCTTTTGAAAGAATATTTCTTCATAAATTTCCCTCTGCTGCAGATAGTGATTAAATGTTTACCTTAACAATTCTAGGTCTTAAACCTGCTGCTTCAAGCTTGTCAACAATCTCATCCTTGTGTTCATGTCCGAAAGCTTCAATTGTAATTCTAAGCTCAACAGTTGCTTTTCTGTTAATGCTTACGAACTGGTTATGCTCAAGCTTAATTACATTACCATTAGCCTCTGCAATAATAGAAGCAACTCTTACAAGTTCACCCGGCTTATCAGGAAGAAGTACAGAAACAGTAAAGATTCTGCTTCTCTGTACAAGTCCCTGCTGAACAACAGATGACATTGTAATAACATCCATATTACCACCAGAAAGAATTGAAACAATCTTCTTATCCTTTACATCAAGCTGCTTTAAAGCTGCAACTGTAAGAAGACCCGAATTCTCAACTATCATCTTATGATTCTCTACCATATCAAGGAAAGCAACGATAAGGTCTTCATCAGGAACTGTAATGATATCATCAAGATTCTTCTGAAGGTATGGGAATAACTTGCTTCCTGGAGTCTTAACAGCTGTACCGTCTGCAATAGTACTTACAGTAGGAAGAGTAACAACCTTTCCAGCCTTAAGAGATTCCTGAAGGCAGTTAGCACCAGCAGGTTCAACGCCGATAACCTTGATATTAGGATTAAGAAGCTTTGCAAGTGTAGATACACCTGTTGCAAGTCCGCCTCCACCGATAGGAACAAGAATGTAATCAACAGTTGGAAGTTCTTTAATAATCTCCATTGCGATAGAACCCTGACCTGTTGCAACATCCAGATCATCAAAAGGATGAACGAATGTAAGTCCCTTCTCCTCTGCAAGTTTCATAGCATACTCACATGCTTCATCATATACATTACCGTAAAGGATAACCTCAGCTCCGTATCCTTTAGTTCTGTTAACCTTGATAAGTGGTGTTGTTGTAGGCATAACTACAGTTGCCTTAACGCCATATTTCTTGGCTGCAAATGCTACACCCTGTGCATGATTACCAGCAGAAGCTGTAATAAGACCTTTCTGTCTTGCTTCCTCTGACATTGTGCTTATCTTGTAATAAGCTCCTCTTACTTTGTAAGCACCTGTGTACTGCATATTCTCTGGCTTAAGATATACTCTGTTACCAGTCTGGTTGCTGAAATATTCACTGAAAACCAGATTAGTAGGAAGAGTAGCTTCCTTAACCTTCTCAGCAGCTTCTTCGAAACTTTTCAATGTTAATTCTTCCATTACCCTTAATCTCCCATCTTAATTCATTAACTTCTTAATCTTCATCAGTACCGTTATCTACATCAAACAATGCATTAACAAATGTGTCTGAATCAAACTTCTGTAAATCTTCAACTTTCTCACCAACGCCGATATATTTAACAGGAATACCGAATTCAGCCTGAATAGCAACGGCAATTCCACCCTTGGCAGTTCCATCCATCTTAGTAAGAATAATACCTGTAATATTAGTTACATCATTAAATTCCCTAAGCTGAGAAAGAGCGTTCTGACCAGTTGTTGCGTCAAGAACGATAAGATTTTCCCTGTATGCTTCAGAATACTCTCTTTCTATAACTCTGTCAATCTTACGAAGCTCTTCCATAAGATTCTTCTTATTCTGAAGACGTCCTGCAGTATCACATAAAAGAACATCAGCCTTTCTTGCTTTACATGCAGCAATAGAATCATATATAACAGCTGCTGGATCAGAACCCTCACTCTGTGCAATAATATCTGCACCGGTTCTGTTAGACCATTCCGTAAGCTGTTCTATAGCTGCGGCTCTGAATGTATCTGCAGCAGCCATAATAACCTTCTTATTCTGTGCCTTAAGAAGCCCGGCAAGCTTGCCTACAGATGTAGTCTTTCCTACACCATTAACACCAATAAGCATAACGATGGATTTGCGGTTCTCGAATTCATATGCATTCTCACCGAGGTCCATTTTTTCTTTAATACTGTCAATAAGAAGCTGTTTGCAGTCTGTAGGATTCTTAATCTTATTCTCCTTAACCTTAGCTTTAAGATCGTCAAGAATCTCCTCGGTTGCAACAACACCTATATCACCCATAATAAGAGTTTCTTCAAGTTCATCATAGAAATCATCATCAATAGATGAGAAACCTGAGAAAACAGAATCAATTCCTGAAACAATATTGTCTCTGGTCTTAGTTAATCCTTCTTTTAATTTACTAAAAAATCCCATATTTACTCCTTCTTCTTGTCAAGGTCATTAGCTATAAGGTCTACTGAAACAAGTGCAGAAACACCCTTCTCCTGCATGGTTATACCGTACAGTCTGTCAGCCGCAGCCATTGTTCCTCGTCTGTGTGTGATAACAATAAACTGTGTATGTTTTGTAAGCTTGTGAAGATAATTAGCATATCTTCCTACATTAGAATCATCAAGTGCGGCTTCAATTTCATCAAGCAGACAGAATGGAGATGGTTTAAGGTTCTGTATTGCAAAAAGAAGTGCAATTGCAGTAAGTGCTTTTTCACCACCGGATAACTGCATCATATTCTGAAGTTTCTTTCCTGGTGGCTGTGAAATAATAAGTATACCTGCTTCAAGAATATCTTCGTCTTCAACAAGTTCTATTGTACCTCGTCCGCCACCGAATAATTCCTTGAATACCTTATCAAATTCAACCTTGATTTCCTCGAACTTCTCCTTAAACTGGACTCTCATTCCGTTATCAAGTTCATCAATAACCTGAACAAGAGCTTCCTCAGCCTTAATCATATCATCATGCTGTGTCTTTAAGAAGTTATATCGCTCGCTTACTTCCTTATATTCCTCAATTGCATTGACATTAACAACGCCAAGCTTTTTAATATTAGCTTTGAGAATATTAATCTGCTTCTTAATATCAGATATATCAGTAAGCTCTTCGCTTCTTAACTCAGCAGCATAGCTGTATGTAAGCTCATATTCATTCCACATATAATCAACAATAGAGTCATTCTCTTCTTCTAACTTCTCCTGCTGGTTATGCAGACGCATGCTTTCTTTCTCAAGAAGAACAATCTGTTCATTAATCTTCTCACGCTTATCAAAGAAAGTCTTATGACTTGCGTTAATTATATCTCTGTCCTTGCGAAGTGCTTCAATCTTAGCATTGCAGTCTTCAATCTGATTCTTTGCTTTATGAATATCACTTCTTAACTTTTCAATCTGTGAATTCTTATCTTCAACATCTGATGATAAAGATTCTTTTCTCTGTCTTATATCAGCTTCTTCTGATTCAAGAGCCGCTATTTCAGAATTAATTCTGGTAATGTTCTCCTGAATAAATGTAGTCTTCTGTTCTACAGAACTGAATCTTATCTTAAGATTCTCAATATCATCATTAGCTTTATCAAGTTCAGCTTTCTTAGCTTCAAGCTGTTTATTAAGATTCTCAATCTCTTTTCTTGAACTTTCATTCTGGATTTCAAGAGCACTTAAGCTTCCGCTGACCTGATTCTTATTAGCATCAATCTCCTTAATCTGTCTGTCAATTTCAGTAGTTTCAGCCTTATCTTTATCATATATAATTCTGATTTCAGATAACTTCTGCTTTGCCTGATTAAGATTCATCTGCTCTGTATTAACTGCTAAAGATGCCTCTCTGTTAGCTTTGTTATCTGCGTCAATAAGCTCTCTTATAGATGCTATCTTAGCTCTGTTATCTGCAATCTTAGTTTTAAGCTCAGTTGATGATTTGCTGAGTTCTGATACAGATTTCTTAAGTTCTTCAATCTCTCTTCTTCTACCAAGAAGATTACTTGAGTTCTTAAAAGCACCACCGGTCATAGAACCGCCAGGATTAAGCTGTTCACCCTCAAGAGTTACAATTCTTAAGCTGTATTTGTATTTCTTGGCAATAAGAAGTGCGTTATCAATATTATCAACAACAAGAATTCTTCCAAGAAGATATTTGGCTAAGTTCTCATATTCGAAAGAAACTCTTACAAGATTGCTTGCAATTCCGATAACACCATTTTCCTTAATGCATGGCTCTTTCTCAAGAGTATTTCTTCCTGATATTGCATTAAGTGGTAAAAATGTAGCTCGTCCAAGCTTATTCTGTTTAAGATATGCAATCAGCTCCTTGGCAGTAGATTCCTTATCAGTAACGATATTCTGTATTGTTCCGCCTAAAGCTGTCTCAATGGCTGTTTCATACTTTCTTTCAACCTTGACAATATCTGCAATAACACCAAGAATTCCCGGATTGCTGTCCTTTAATTCCATAATCTTACGGATACTGTTGCCATAACCGTCATATCTCTCTGTAATATTAACAAGAGATTCAAGTCTTGACTTTTCTCTGTGATAATTCTGTACAATCTTATCATGCTGTGCATTAAGGTCAGCATTTTCATTCTTAATAGCTGTGACTTCATCATTATTAGCTGCAATTCTTTCAGCTATTTCCAAAGCATTTTTCTGTGCAGCTTCTAATCTTGCACTGATATCATTAATCTTGATATTCTGTTCAGCTTCATCACTCTTATCTTTAATAAGATGACTGTTAAGTTCAGCCTTTCTTATATTAAGCTGTTCAAGCATAGTTGCAAACTTCTGATTCTCAGCATTAATAGATGACTTGGCATTAAGTCTGTCATAGATATCATTCTGACGGCTCTCAATCTGGTCTGATACTCCGTCAATATCCTGCTTAATAACATCAGCAGCTTCCTGCTTTGCTTTAAGATTATTCTCAAATTCATCTACAGATGTAGAAAGCTCCTCAAGCTGTTTCTCAAAATCAGCAACATTTGCCTGCTTTGCAGCTTTATCTTTATCAATAGCTGTAATTCTGTCACTGTAATGCTTTTCGTTATCAGTGAATCTGTTTATCTGCTCAGTGATAACATTAATCTCACCGTTGAGTCGCTGGCTTTCAAGCTCAGTGTTTGATAAAAGTGAATTAACATTCTCAATGTCAGAGTTAACCTTAGACAACTGTTCTTCAGCTTCTTCATATTCAGCCTTAGTACTTTCATACTCACTTCTTGAATTAGCAAGGTCATTGTCAGCAATGTCAATCTTTCCTGTCAGTTCTTCAAGGTCTTTGCTTATTCTGTCTGATTCCAAAAGAAATGCATTAACATCATATTTCTTTAAATCAGCCTTATAATCAAGATATTCCTTAGCTTTCTCAGACTGTACCTGTAATGGACCAACCTGCTTTTCAAGTTCGGATAATATATCATTAACACGGACAAGATTAGCACGTTCATTCTCAAGCTTCTTGATAGCGGTTGCTTTTCTTCTCTTGAACTTAACAATACCAGCAGCCTCATCAAAAAGCTCTCGTCTTTCATCAGGTTTTCCAGAAAGAATCTTATCAATCTGACCCTGTCCGATAATAGAATATCCTTCTTTACCGATACCGGTATCATAAAACATTTCTGTTACATCCTTAAGACGGCATGAATTACCGTTGATAAGATATTCACTCTCACCTGAACGATATACTCTTCTTGAAACAGTAACTTCATCATAATCAACCGGAAGTGCATGGTCGCTGTTATCAAGCGTTATTGATACAAATGCGAAACCAACCGGTTTTCTGTTTTCAGTTCCAGCAAATATGACATCTTCCATCTTGGAACCACGAAGCTGTTTGGCACTCTGTTCACCTAAAACCCAGCGCACAGCATCGGCAACATTACTTTTACCGGAACCGTTAGGTCCTACAATACCTGTAATACCATTGTGAAAGTCAAATACTATCTTGTTAGCAAATGACTTAAATCCCTGTACTTCTATACTTTTTAAATACATAACCCCTCACTTATTATTTCTTATCAGAGTTGATATCGTAGCCTTTATTCTTAAGCTCGATAAGCGCAGCATATGCCGCATTCTGAGATGCTGATTTCTTAGTGTGGCCTGTTCCTTTAATATTAAAAAGTCCATCAACTACAGCAGCTACAACGAATTGTTTGTTATGTTCAGGACCTTCTTCGCCGATGAATTCATAATCAACTTCTTTTCCAAGTCCCTGAATAACTTCCTGTAATATAGTCTTGCTATCAAAAAAGAGTTTCTTATTGTCAAGGTCATTAAGAATGAACTTATTAACAAATTCTTTCGCATTAGCAAAACCACCATCAAGATAGATGGCTCCTATAACAGCTTCGCAGGCATCTGACACTATTGAATCCCTGCTTCTTCCACCAGTAAGTTCTTCTCCCTTACCGAGTCTTATAAATGTATCAAGCTTAATAGCTCTTGCACATAAAGCAAGTGTAGGCTCACATACAATACTGGCACGAAGTCTTGTCATCTTTCCTTCAGCCATCTCTGAATGATTCTTATATATATAATCACTTGATGAAAGCTCAAGAACAGCATCACCTAAGAATTCCATTCTTTCATTATCGCAGCACTGTCCCTTTTTCTGCTCATTGGCATAAGAACTGTGAGTAAGAGCAACTTCAAGCAGACTTATATCTTTGAATTCATAACCAATAGTCTGCATAAATACAGACAAATCTTTATTATGCATTAATACACCTTTCTGCGAACTTTTGAAAATAAGAGCATAAGGAACAAATTATGCAAGAATATTTGCTCCTTATGCTCTTGGTTTTCATCGCTATCTGTACGGTTTATTTATTAGTTGCGTTCTGAATCTGAACAACTGCATCATTAACTGTTACGATTGATTCAGCTGCATCATCAGGAATCTGGATATCGAATTCATCCTCAATTCCCATGATAATCTGAAATACGTCTAATGAATCTGCTCCAAGATCATCAACAAATGTTGTGTCTGGAGTAATCTTTGATTTATCAATGTTAAGTACATCCGCAATAATATCCTGTAACTTCTCGAATTCCATAATGTCTATCCTTTCCAATATTAATTGTGCTGCTCAGGAATCTGACTGAGCGCCTCAATGATTTTATCATTTATATTCATTTTTGTAAATGTTACACACTGAATTAATGAATTCTTAACCTCTTTAGCCTTGGCATTTCCATGAGTTTTGACAACAAGGCCATTAAGACCAATAAGAGGAGCACCGCCATGTTCTGAAGCATCCATTGACTTAAGCTGTGTCTTTAATGATTTCTTAATAAGAAGTGCGCCAATCTTAGTCTTTAATGATGACATCATAACGCCCTTAATCTTACCAAGTATCATCTTGGCTTCACCTTCGTAAAGCTTTAAGATACAGTTTCCAACAAATGCATCACACACAATTATGTCTGCATAGCTGTTAGGAATTTCTCGTGCCTCAATACTTCCAATAAAGTTGATGCCAGGGCATTCTTTAAGCATTGGATATGTCTCTTTGACAAGAGCGTTACCCTTCTCTTCCTCAAGTCCGACATTCACAATTGCAACTCTTGGATTCTTAATACCGACAACATTCTCCATATATATAGAACCCATAACAGCCCACTGTACAAGCATAGTTGCTCTTGCATCAACATTAGCACCGCTGTCTACAAGCAGTGAAACACCATCCTTAGTAGGAATAAGTGCTGCCATTGGAGGTCTGTCAACTCCGCGGAGTCTTCCAACGATAGTCTGTCCACCTACAAGGATTGCACCTGAACTTCCGGCAGATACGAATGCATCAGCCTCTTTATTCTTAACCATATACATAGCCTTAACTAAAGAAGATTCTTTCTTTCTTCTTATTGCCATAACAGGAGGCTCGCCTGTTTCAATAACATCGTCTGCATTGACAATTTCTATTCTTGATGAATCATACTGCTGTCCATTAAGACATTCTTTAATCTTTTCTTCCTTACCTACAAGATATACAAAGCAGTCCTTATCAGCAGCAACAGCCTGTACAGCTCCTTTGACAATCTCTGCTGGTGCGTTATCTCCGCCCATAGCATCTACAATAATTTTCATAATTGCTCCAAAG
>CAVBPJ010000011.1:0-47919 GCA_963597265.1 Evtepia sp.
TATGTACTCTATTCATTCTCAATAACATGTAATCAATTTTGTATTTAAGGTTTATACAATATCATTTCTAAGCCTTATCAAAAATATTTTCGTATTTTTCAATTTCATACTGATTTCCATACTCATGGGACAGTAACCAATTCTTGATTGAGTTTCTATCATGTTCGGAGTTCAAAAGTTCCATTATTCCTTGTGCTAATGATTTTCCTGACATTTCAACAATTTTTCCTTCTGCACCATTAATTATCTGATCAACTACTGTTGGATATGCGGTTGCGACAATTGGAGCTGCCAATATTTTAGCCTCGTCCAGTACGACCGACTTCCCCTCCCATCTTGATGGTTGAACAAAAACTGTACAATTCTTTATATATGGATAAGGATTTTCTCTTGTACCAAGTAATTTTACGCAATCCTTGATTTGACTTGCTTCTATTAATTTTTCGAGCGAGTCTTTTAAAACGCCATCTCCGATGATATACCAAACAAACTTAACACCCGATTTCTTCATTATTTGAGCAGCATCTATGGCCATATCAAACCCCTTTTGTTCTGTTAAACGACCAACAGATAAAATGTTTATTGTACCTGTTTGAAATTCAGGCGGATAAAATTCTTCTGCTCTTGAACGAATTAACTTTGAAGAAGTGATATTAGGTATGCAGTATATTTTTTCTTTAAACTTGGGAAACTCCTCTTGCAAAATATCTTTACACGTTTCTGAAATTGTTGCTATTATATCTACTTTTTCAAAATACGGATAATCATATTTTTTCGCAAAACCACCTTCTCGATAATCATTGTGAACCCATACTATTTTTTTGGTGGCCACAACCTTATCTATTACATAGCCAAGTGCATCCCCTGTAACATATGCCACTGCAATATCATAAGGTGTATCCATTTTCTCTATAAATGGTTCATAAAAATACTTCCAGCGGCATTGTGCCCTTTCACTTCCCCCTTTCTCCATAATATGCGAAATAGCTGTTCCACAAATCTTTACAACTCCCAAAGCGCCTGCTTTCGCTATTGGACCATAAAATGCACATATTCCTTTAGTCTGATTTATGATTCTGACATTATCCGGAAGTTGTCGTAAAAAAAGGCCCTCTTGTCGAAACAACAACACATCTATATCGTATTTTTCCTTCGGCAATTCATTCAATAGATTGACCAAACTTCTTTCTGCCCCTCCATTGTATAGGGACATTATGACAAACAAAATTCTCTTCATAATTCATCTTCCCTCGTATTAATACACACCTTTATCATATATTTCTATATGTTCGTATTTTCCTGCGTTCATGCAAATTGCGCTTACAGTCGAGCCAATTAAACTCCCGAAAAGCACATCTGTTTTAGATAATAGCCATATCGTTGTTAAATATTCCATGCCCTTCAGATATTCATCTTCATTTCGTTCAAAATGCATTTCACTTAAGACATTCTCACCGTTTACACCGCACTGGTCATATCTCTTACACTCATTAGTTAGAACTTGATCCTTTCCAAAGTACTCTCTAAATTGCTGAATTGCCTTATCAGTATCCGAAGCCACAAAAACATACTCGCATGAATACTTTTTCATATAATTAGCTGTTTTATGGATCAGCTCATCAGTTGTTGGTTGAATTGAGTGTCCTGGAAAACCGAGCAAATCGGTTCCACGACTTACAACGCCAATTATCTTCTTTCTATCCATTTTTATAGGTTTCATTATTGTGTTAAATGCTTCATCAAGCTTTTCTTTAGTTTTCTCATTAAATTTCATCTCATTTAAAGCAATTGAATAGTACTTATCCATGTTTAGTTTTTGATATATTTCATAATAAAATCTTCTCGGTTCAGCTTCAATCGGTGTTTCCATGTCACTCAAAACAACATTCTTACTCTTATATGCTTCATCTAATGTCACTTTATCCGGCTGACAGAAATAGTATTCCCATGCATTTTTCTTTCCTACCTCAGATTCTTTTAGATATGTATTTTTATAATTCTTCATATCTACAACAGGAATACACTTTTTGCTTTCGGCCCTCTGAATGTGACCTAATACCGCCATGTAGTAGCCCATTAATCCCAAATTCTCTTTTCTTATTCTAATCACATAAATGCATTTTTCACCATTTAGGTTTCCGAAACTTTTTTTTCTTTCTCGCGACTTTATTCTTCTCATTCTAGCAAACAGTTTGTATAAAGCCACATATACTCTCGGTGTTTTTTTTTGCATATAATATCTTACTTTTTCAAACATTTTCTATCCTCCTCTCTCAGCAAAGCATAACCGCAATATAAAATCCAATATTCTTCATCTTAGCAACTCATCATAAAACTTCTTACACTTCTCAGACCATGTATAATTATTAACAATACGTTTATGTGCAGCTCTTCCCATCGTCTTTCGTAAACCAAAATTCTCTATTAGAAGTTTTAATTTATTCGCAAATTCCATTTTTATATCTTCTATAGGCTGATTTACATTAACCTTTAATCCACATTCATCGTTAATCAATAATGCCGCTCCATTTTGATTAAATGTAACGACTGGCAAACCATTAACCATTGCTTCAAAGAGTACAGTTCCCGTAGTCTCCCTAAGACTGGGGAAAACAAATATATCACTATTCGAATAAAGTCTCTGCATTTCTGTATAAGGCACCTTGCCAACAAATTCTATCTTATCTTCTAAATTCAGTTTCCTAGATTGCACTTCCCATTTTTCTTTTTCTGGACCGTCTCCTACTAACTTCAAAACAAAGTCCTTATCCGTTTTGACTTTCGCCAATACATCAATTAAAAATGAAATGCCTTTTCGGTTAACCATCCTTCCAGACCAAAGCAGAACAATTCTTTTATTCTCAGTTTTCTCTGTTAAATCTCTAATCTGAGTCTGATTAACACCATTTTCCGTTAAAAGAATACATCTCTCCGGATTTTCCATACTTTTTTTTATAGTTTCTTTTGTTTCTAAATTGGCAGCCAAAACTAGATATGTGTGATTGAGAGCATTTTTATAATTAGGCATAACAGTGACTATACTATTAATTAAGCTTCTTTTTCGTTCAGCCTTATAATCTGTTTTTGCATATACTTTTAATGCTTCTGGTGTCAACTGTGCGCCCCCAACCGGTCCAAAAATAAACTTAGAATCCAATTTCCACACTGAACTTATTGATCGAAAATCTCCAAGCGTAACGTGATGTATATAATCGAAATGATATTTATCATGCAATTTTTTCACAAATTTGTATAGTGTTTTTTGCCATAACAAATAATATGCCATATACATCTTTCCATATTTATAGTATGGATTTATACATTCAGGAATGTCATAATAAAACACTTTAATATTATGAATATTCTTTTCGTTCATATACCTTTCAATATCAGTTCGATTTTCCTTTCGCGTAACAACTGAAACTTCTGCATACTTACGCATATTTGCTGGCCACGACCATCCACATTGTGCCTCAGAGCCAATATAAGGATTGCAAGCAAATGCTATATATAATATTTTCATGTGACTCATTCCTCCTTGAAATTACTCTTCAGCAAAGCTAGGCTTATATAAACAAATCAGTTATTTCTCTTAATTATTTTCATTCTAATCAAAATTTGTTTTATATCCTGACGCAGACACTGTTTGGGAAATTGACAAAAAACCAATGTGTTAAACCTTTTTCCCCCTAATCTACTAAAAAACTTATCTCTGCCATTAGGCTTTTTAGACGGAAATTGCAATTGATGATTGTGTTGAATAGCTCTTTCTACATCAACAGTTTCTAAATGAAGTTCTGCTTCTTGAAGTATTTCCATTCCTTTTGGAGTCTGACAAAGTGCAAGTGAAATGCCGGATTTTTGTTCTTTACTTTGAAGCTCACTCCCCCAAGAATCTCCCAGTGTCAAATCAGAAACCCGATCTGTTTTAGCATACATACATTGATAACAATTTTCTGTATAAGTGAGAGAATTCAAAAATGCAATTGAATACTTATCACTCACTCCATTTGTAATAACACCTTTAGAATCTATATACACCATAAATTTAGCTTTAATTCTAAATTGTATATTTTTCGAGTTTCTCAGAGAATACCCATATTGTTTCAAAAAAAGTTCTAACACTTGTGGTGATGGTGTACCATGGCAGATCAAATCAATTGTATATAAATTATCATTCAGCTTTTCGCCTATATAATTTTTAAGAGCTGACACTTGACAAGGAAGACCAATAAATAATATTTTTTCCCCTTCTTTTAATGATGTTTTTATCTGTTTATACACACCTTGCGGGTTGCTTTTTACATACTTAGAGCCAATAAATTTTTCAAGTTCTTCCAAATGTTTTGCATTTTCAAACCCGAATTTCCCATTCTTGAATGTACAGCTCCATACCACTCCGCCTTTTTCAATAAATGACTTGGCTACTGCACTAGCTATTCCTCCAGAGGAACCATTTTCCCTTAACTCATCATCTCCCGCCCATCCCTGATACCATTGAATAGGAGATTCGCTTTTTGCAGGGGAATTTTTTTGACAAACTTTATAACACAAATTACAATTTAAGCATTTTCTTGTATCAATTACAGCGTTATATGCTTTTAAACTATCCACAATAGAAATAGCATTTTGAGAGCAAATATCTATACAAGCCATGCATCCTGCACATTGGTCTTTTTCACAAACTGTCTTCATTATGCCTCCCTGTTAGCCTACCAACATATCTTTCAGTATATCTATAGACTCCCTTCTCTTTTTTTCTAAAATCCGATTTACTCTTATATAATCAATTGGTGACGTTGCCAATTCTAAATTGTGATCATTTATTAAAATACGATTCGTTAGTCCTGTCATCCTTAAAATGCTCATATTTCTTGTCTCAGTATTGTTATTGGGAAGAACTTCAACAAACGGTGTATTAAAATTAATCGCAAATGCTGTACCATGAAAAGAATCTGTAATCATACACTCAGCATTTTTTATGTAAGAGAGAAACTCTCCCACGGATGGACACCATATTAATTTCCCTGGTCGGTTAATCTGGTGTAATGACACTGAAATACGAATCAATGGTAATCCTTTTTCTTTTGCAACTTGTTTTGCATATTGTCCAAGTTTCTTATCATTATGAAGTTGATACACCAAGACATATTTCCCTTTTATTTCCTTATTTATATACTTTGCCCATTCTTCTTGCGAAAGAAGTAATGTTGGATCTATCACCTGTTTCGAATCAATTCCTAGCTCCTTTAATATCATAACTGCACTATCTTCTCGGACAGCAATATTTTCATATCGACTCAGCCATTTTCTATAATAACTATTCAAATCTTTTGTCATTTTTGTATGACCGAAACTTGCTGCATAAGCTATTTTTCGGGCCTTATCAGGTACAAAAGAAAGACAATATGAACTATCATAAGAACCATCTTCTGTTGGTCCCCACACCTGATCGCTTCCTGTCATAAAAACATCCGCTTTAGGATAGTTTTCTCTTAAGCATCCCGCATCTGAGAAAAGAACACTTTGATTTAATAAATGCTTACGTTCTTTTTCAAACTTTTGACCAGACAATATGCTTTCTGGTTGTCTCAAAGCCAGATAAATTGCTCTTTTTACTGGATTCTCGCCCCAGTTAGGTTTTCTTTTCACTAAAGTTTTCTCATGTTCTTTATAAGACTCGTCAGAACGAATATAATTAATAATCTCACACTTGTAGCCCAGTTTTTCTATAACAATCTGCGTTGCCAAAGTCTGTAATAAAGAGCCATAATTAGTAATGGCATGTCTGGTAATAACAGATACTTTCACTACGAATTACCTCCTTAACTGTTCTGCAATATCAGCATCAACAATTTCTTCACCAGTCTTATGCTTCAGCTGTTCTTTAGATGCCTCACTAAGACCATTGTTAATAACACAATTCATATCACATGTACTGCACTTATCAAGTTCTTCTTTTGTCACTTTACCATCACGATAATCTCGACATATCTTTAACTCATACATGCTGTATGGATGTTTGCTGAATAACGCCTTGAATTTATGTACAAGTACCCATGTTGCAGGCTTCCAGATATATTTATGCATTGCTGGAGAAACAGAACCTATCATCCAGCAATCACGGTCACAGCAGCGAACCTTCTTACGAACCGCTTCTGCCTGTGAGCTATTCCATAACTCATTCCAACTCTGCTCATTAAGGTTACCCATTACCTCTTTATCTTTAGTACCATTACATGGCATTACATCTCCATATGGATCAATAAAGAATGTATCAAAACTCATGTCGCATGGTAAAAGACGCTTCTGTCCATAGATATAATTAATAAGACCATGATTAAAGTAAGCTCTGAACCACTTCTTAGGACTATTGCTACGAAGTAATTCATTAACAAGCTTTTCAAAATTCTTAGCAACCATTGGACGGTCATTAATAATATTCTTAGCTTCTACAAAATAAAAGCTGTTATGTAATGATGCTGTAGCAAATTCCATTCCCATATCATTGCTAATCTTATAAAGAGGAACAAGATCTGGTGCATTCTTATCCTGAACTGTCATTCCAAATCCTACATCCTTCATGCCCATCTCGCGTAACTTCTTTAATGTGCTGTATCCACGCTGATATCCATTGTCCAACCCACGAATTTCATTGTTAGTCTGTTCAAGACCCTCAATAGATATTCTGATACCAATCTGTGGAAATTCCTTACATAAATCTACAATACGGTCTGTGAAGAAACCATTTGTTGATATAACAATTCTATCAGACTTCTTATATAATTCTCTTACTATATCCTTTAAATCTGTACGGATAAACGGTTCTCCACCTGTTATATTAGTGAAGTACATCTTTGGCAATTTCTTAATTGTTTCAATGCTTATCTCTTCTTCTGGCTTTGATGGTGCCTTGTATCTGTTACACATTGAACAACGTGCATTACAACGATATGTTACTATAACTGTTCCATTTAATTTCTTTTCTTCAGACATGATTAACTCTCCTATTAACTATTAAAGATTGAATTTTATTTATAAACCATTTTGCACATACTGAAAATATAATTGATCCGCATACAACAGTAATTGCAGAGAATATATACGAAATCAAACCGTTATTAAATATATGTATCAGATTCAATTTCTCAATAACTCTATATAACCATATGACACAAATATATCTCAAAGCTTATACTTCCCAGAAATTTTGCAACAGGATTAATAAGTACTCCCGTCTTATTGCATCCTAACGTATATATAAGTGCTACCACACAAAATATTAAAATATTGTATATGTTTTCACCTATCACATAGTACAGCACTGTTACACCAAGTAAAAATATTCCTGAAATAATCTTATGTTTATTTACAATATTGGACAATTGTTTTCTATACAAAAACACCAATCCACCTGCTATAAAAAATATTGCATCATAAACTATATTAGTTCTTGCACTGAATCCTTGAACATGATTTTCATTAAAGAAATACACTTTACATACATAATTAAATATTAATGCTACAATCAATACAAACCATGCTCTTTTCTTATTGCTAATAAGAAAACAGAAAAATGGAAACAACATATAAAATACAAATATAACTGCCAATGTCCAACTTACACCAATAACTGATATATTCGCATTAGGTAACAATCCCTGACACAATGTAAGATTAGCAAACACTTCATATAATGATTCTTTACTTGGAGATATCACCAAATCTAAAATACAAAGCAAAGCAAAATATGGCCATATCTTAGAATATCTTCGCTTATAAAAATCTTCGATTTTAATTGTACCGTTTATGATTTTTTCATAATAGCCACAGCACATGCCAAATCCACTTACCATCATAAAAAGAAACACCAGATTAGTAAATGACGGTATAAGTTTTTTAAACACAAATCCTGTCAATCCAAACTGACCATTTGCTAAAACATGCATTAATACAATTCCTAAAATTGCATATGCTTTCAAGCCATCTATTCCATCATATCGATCATTTTTTATATTCACTTGTTCTCTCCTCAATATACCTTCATCAGTTTCTCATAATACTCATCTATAGTATCAAAGCTGATATCTTTACAGTTATCACTGTACTCTTCACACATTTTCTTATTATCCCAGAGCTTTTTGATTTTGTTCTTAAGATCATCTGCATTAGCACTCTCGAACAAATCTCCTGTCTTGCCAACCTGAATCAGTTCTGGAATACCACCTATATCTGCACCCAGTACCGGAGTTCCATACATCTGTGATTCCATTACTGAGAACGGACAATTCTCATACCACTCTGAAGGATATATTGAGAATCTTGCCTCTCTGATAAGCTTCTCAAGGTCAGCGCCTTTCTGAAATCCGACATTCTTAATATTAGCAATACCATTGATACTTTCTTCCAATGGACCTGTACCAGCAAATATAAACTGAATATCAGGAAGCTCTTTACATACCTTTATCAGTGTTCCGATTCCTTTTTCTTCTGAAAACCTTCCAAAGTATAATACATAATCCTGTTTGTCTGTATCTTTCCATTCAACTTTATCTATAAAGTTATGCATTGCAACTGTTTTCTTTGCAAACAATGGATTCGTATCAAGTTTTGTTTTCATAAACTCAGAACAGCATATCATCTTATCAATATACTTATATGTTCCTTTAATCTTCCAGAACTGTGCTTCCATTGTACCAATAGCACTCTTAGCTGTTGAACCATGAATACATTTTCCTTTAGTGCAATTAATAAAATGTCCTCCAAGACATTTCTCACAATTCTCGTGAGTATTAGGATTATTACACATATGGTTAGGACATACGAGCTGATAATCATGTGCTGTAAATATTATCTTACAGTCCTTCCCAGCTTTCTTTCGCCATGCAACTATTTCAAGAATCATCGATGGTGTCAACTGATAGTTAAAATTATTCAAATGGCACACGTCTGGCTGAAAATCTTCCAATACTTTGCGTATCTGTATTCTTGCTTCTTTACTGTATATTGTCTTAAGAGGATAAGTCAGTTTTGCAAGCTTGCTTCCACCATGAAAATCCATATCACTTGTATATGCATTAACTCTGTTGCCAACACATCTGCCCTTATGTTCCATTCCAAAGTACTGTACCTCATGTCCCTGCTTCTGAAGATACTCACCTAATTTGAATATGTATGTTTCACTACCACCATTAGGATAGAGAAACTTGTTAATCATAAGCACTTTCATCTACTTATCTCTCCTATATAGTCTTTCTGTTTCTTCAACAACATTGTCCCAGTTATATTTCTTACAGATAAACTGTGATGCACGGCTTTTATGTCCATTGACGCTTTCTGTATTATCGCAAGCCTCCTGCAGCTTAACTCTCAGATCATTCACATCTGATTTCTTAAATACAATTGCCTTATCTTCTACAACTGAGGCACATTCTTCTATGTCAGATACAAGACAGCAATTACCGTAACTCATCGCCTCAAGTAAGCTAAGAGGCATGCCCTCAAGATCTGATGGTAATGTGTATATGTATGCATTGCTGTATAACTCATCAAGTATCTTTCCCTGAACGAATCCTGTGAATATTATTCTGTCATCATCTCTGGCAAGTTCCTTAAGTTCTGCTGCAAATGCATCAGTATCACTTGCTCCGCCTGCGATAACAAGCTTCTTATCTGTCTTAACTTCCTTGAATGCCTTGATAAGATATCTTAATCCTTTCTCTGGCACAAGTCTTCCAAGAAACAGGATATATGAATCTTTGGTAAGACCATACTGTTTCAGTTCATCCGCTTCTATTAGTTCAGGTCTGTTAACTCCATTAGGTATGAATCGTGTTTCTCTTCCATATGTATCTTTAAAATAATTCTGTACACCTTTGCTCAGCACAATTATTTCATCGGCATATTTAACAGCATTCTTTTCGCCCTTTTTAATGAACTTGGAACCAAATCCATTCTTCCACTTTTCTCTCTGCCAGTCCAGTCCATGAACTGTTACAACGACACGTTTACCTAACATCTTAGGTATCCAGCTGAATGCTGCCGGTCCCTCTGCATGGATATGTACTACATCATATCTGCCAAAAGCACAGCATAATGATGCAAAAAAAGAAGAGCTGACCGCTGCCAGTCCTTTCATCTCCAGTGTCGGAACATGCTTAAGTTTTATTCCTTTATATTCTTTTTTCTTATCAACATCATAGCACGAACCACTTACATGATGACCTGTTCTGTTATAACAAGTCACTTTATGACCATGATTAACCATTCTTGTACATAGTTCTTCAACAACAATTTCAACGCCACCTTCTCGGCTTGGTACTCGCTTATGCCCCATCATGGCAATTCGTAATGGTTTGTCCATCTATTATCCCTCTAAACTCATCTTCTTATTTCTGAATCTTAACCGGTTCAGTGGATTTTATAAAAATTTAATACTTTTTCATACAAAATTCACCGCCTAGTATTTTACCATTTCTGACTATATTCGTCAATGTTTTACAGGACAATCCTGTGTATTATATAGCATACACAAAATGTATCGAAGGTACTATATTTTTAGTAACTCCGATACATTTTCTCATAACATTTTAATACACGCCATTCTCTGCTCTCTCACGCTCATGCTTTGCCTGATTTCTGTATATATCATAAAGTTCATAGTATATTGCTGCCGTTTTAGGATAAAGAGTACTCAGATAATCCGCATTTTCTTTATATCTTCGTGCCAAGTTCTTTTCTTCTTTTCCTTCTGACGGGCTGAATATTCCTCTGTCGTAATGTACGCAAGACACATACCGGTCAATCAGACTTTCGCCAGCATATTCCTCTATAACATCTCTTACTGCCTCGCAAGGATAATACCCGTCTGCGCCAGCAGGTGATGAAGACAATAGTCTGCCAAGCTGATATCCCAGAAGACTTGCCTGATTGTTCTTTGCTAACAATTCTTTAAAATGTTCTATCCATTCTTTAAGTTCCCCGGCATCCACTTTTCCATCCTTCTCTGCCGGACAGAATCTGATTTTATCATACAGTCTGTCTACAACATTTATATAATTCTTCTGCTCCTCTGTAAGAGTTCTCTCCTGATTATCGCCATCTTTCTTAAATACCACAGCTACAAGCTCTGCATAATTTTCTGATGATGCCTTAAGAATTTTCTGAAAACATTTCATGTCTCTCCATTGAAGTATATCAAAGAAACGTATCTCTACAGACGCTATTGTTTCGCACCGCTCCTCATCATCCATGTATTCTTTCTGCAGAATCGCCAATAATTCTTTCAGATAATACGATATATCAGTTGTATTCATTACAACATCCATATCTTTCACCGGCACCAGATAATCATATATCTGCTGTGCAGTGTAATGCTGCTCTGTCATCGCCATATACAGGAGTCTCACATATACTTCCACACTGCCGTATTTCCTGCACTCATCCAATGCCCAGTCATATTGCTTTGGCATATAATAGTCTGCATTTTCCCAGAATAATCTCTTTATGCGTTCCGGAGCATTAATAATCTGCGGTGTACCATCACCTGCACATTCCTCTTGAATCTCATATATTCCGACCATGAATTCATCATCAAGTTCCCGCTTTTCCTGCAAATGCATTATATGTCCATACACATCAACGCCACTGTAGGCTAACACACTACAATAATCAAGTGCCATATGTCTGTATGCTGGCTGTGCATCATACAGGGCAAGTAATATATTTTCATCGTAACCCTCACCCCAATACCTTGCAAGATACTCGCCAAGTGATGAATGTTTTTCTTTCGCACATATAGTGGCGAGCTTTGAAAGACTCAAATTCTTCTGCTTGAACTCACTCATCTTTTCCTGAATGATTATCTCTGTCTTTTTCTCATTCTGCTCACGTTCATTGCCTTCTTTGTATGCCACTGGATTAAGCAGAACTCCGTCATGCTGCTGCACAAACAGGTATTCATACTCATATTCCGGCTCTTCTGTGTGTATCTCATCGAGAAGCTTTTCATATTGTTTTACCACATTTTCAGGCTGTGCCCAGTCTGATGTTTTAAAGAATCTGTGCCTGTATATTTTCTTTCTGATGAAGTTTTTTACATGTATTTTCTCTTCATCAGACATCTGCTCTGTCTCATATAACATATTGTCAATCAGCATTTCTTTAACTGCAGGCGGGATTTCCTCAGCTATATTAAGCAGCTTCTCCCAGCGTTCCGGCTTGAAATTAGCCTCTCGTATCAGAAGTGTCACATACCTTGTCACAGTAACTGCAATATCTTCTGTACTCATCATTTCAGGAGTAACACATTCCCTGTAACGAGGTTTTAGAATATTGCCAATCATGTTACTGTTATATTGAGGAAGTGACTTATACACATGTTCCCACCCGTATCTGTCATGTTCAAGAGTCATTCTTGCAGCATTTACTTTCTCATCTGTTGTTCTGAATACCGACAGGTTATACCAGCTGCATATGACTTTATGCATAGTATCAGCCGATGTTTTGGATGTATATTTATATGACATGTCATCTATGCGAAGCAGCCATGCAAACGCTCTTGCAGCGTACGGTCTCTGTACAAGCATGGTATCTACACCCCATAGGATATCTATATATTCCTTTTTATCAAACATATGATTATCACTCTGCTTTTTGAAAAGCTGCAACAGACCAGTGGGCTTATCC
This sequence comes from Evtepia sp., assembly GCA_963597265.1. Lineage (GTDB taxonomy): Bacteria > Bacillota > Clostridia > Lachnospirales > Lachnospiraceae > Lachnospira. The sequence goes on from CAVBPJ010000011.1 coordinate 12,688, forward strand.
CACTCATTTTCTAATCTGTCAAGCACTTTGGATGGCGATAATTCACACAGTTCCCTGAAATATGTTGATATGTATTTCCATTGCTGCTCTGTCTTAACATAACCGAGTACTTCCTCAACCATGTTATCGAGAATCGCCTGTGAACTGCCGTGGTCTTTATGGCACACTTTGATTAGAAGCGTCCGAAGCATTCCTTGTCGTATATTACCCGACCAGAACAGCCGCTCTCCGTTGTATGTGGCAGCCAGCCTCTCCTCAAATGTATATGTGAATAACGCTTCCGACTCATTTAACACATCTATGCATGCCCTCATGAATCTCTTCCAGATTTTGCTGTCTGTCGACACATCCAGATATTCCCACGTATTCTGCACACTTGCCAGATAGTACTGATTAACTCTGCCGCTTTTAACTATATATACAAATGGCTCTTCTCCGCCTGCATATTTTCTAATCTGTTGTGTGAAATCATCATACTTTAGACCGCTAAGCTCCTCTATTACAGCTTTATCTCCATCTGCATCTGTCCATTGTCCGACAAGCAGACATGTTATCTTGACGTTATCAGACAGACCAGCAATCCATTCCGGCTTTTTTAAAAATGCGCCGTTAAATATTCTTCTTTTCATCGGAATATACAATCCATGTGTCTCATTTACAAGCTCATTAGTCTGATTAACCTCCATTCCTGCCCGGCGCAAAGCCCTGCGAATTGTGTCGAGCGTTCTCGGTCTTAATTCTATCTCTTTGTCTGAGAATGATGGCAGCCCGTCTGTGAAGATGAATATATTGGTGTTATTCTCTATTGATACTATCTCATCTGCATAGAACCACGGTATGTATATGTTGCCTGTTCCCCCGACTTCTGCTAATCTGTCCCAGTCTTTCTTGTTCTTCACAACAAATATCGGTCTTTTCTCCCCTGATTTCCATAGCTCGTTGATAATGCAGTATATTGCCTCTTCCCTGCATCTTGCTCTTACGCAGACTTTCTCATCATTCTTGACTTCGTTAAATGCATTTATGAATTCATCGTCATCTATATCAAAGAAATCTATTCCTATCTTAGGATTGACTGTCTGACGCTTAAGCTGCAGGTCAAGGTCATCTGTCGAGCATATATCCATATGATTGTCTGCATACACTGCCATCTGATTACTGATTTTCTCTAGTTTGCTGATCATCTCCTGTGCTTCCTGCTGCTGTTCTTCGCGCCACTCGCTCTGGTAGTATCTGTCATATTTATCTGGTGCGACATGTGGCAGCTCATAAAGAACTGCGCCTAGCATTCTGTTTGCGTACAGACATGCTTCTTCATGCGGAATTTCATATTCGCTCATGAGGTCCGTAAGTCCCTTTTCCAGTCTTGCTTTAAATGTATATCCTGAATCCCTGCTAAGTTCTGCCGCAAGCTGGCTCAGATTTTCTTCTGATAAAACATTTGCAATATCACCTGCTATCTTATCTGTACCAGCCTCATATCCTGCAAAAAATCCGCCATTATCCATCAGAAGCTTCCTGATATCATTCTTGTCTTTCATTCTGTCAATGAATCTTTTGCCGGCATCGGTCAGACGACCGGTTGTATTGCTCTCTACCATGTCTTTTAGTGTGTTTTCTATTATCATGTTATTCCCTCTCTTCTTTATCTTCCCTCTCTTTTAAAGCAGAAAGAACCCTCACGGTGAAGTGTACACCGAGAGAGTCCTTTTATTGTTTTCTTATCAGTCTGATTAACCAGAACATTACTCCGCCAATCATTCCACCAAGTGTATTGTAGCATATATCTGACAACTGGAATGTGCCAAGCCTTAACATCAACTGCAGTGTTTCTATTGTAAGCGAGAACAGAAATCCCGCTGCTATCGCATACAGCACCGGTCTTTTCACTGCATTTTTCCTGTTCTTTAATACAATGAGCAGCCATGTCCACGGTATAAGCATTATTACGTTCTCAACCGGTTCTGCGCTCACTTTTCCTTTGGCATCTGTGAGCGTCCATCCACCCATTACATCTGACAGCGGATTCATCCACATGTTTCTGTTAAGAAGTGTCTTGAACAGTATCATCACTGTGAATAAGAACCAGAAGAACAGCTCCCGAAAATGTGCGTCTTTCTTAAACTTCGTAAGCCATGCAGACATCATCGGTTTGAAGCCTTTTCCCGCTCCATCCGGCTCATAGCAGTACATATATGCAATTGTAAGCAGCATTGCTGACAGCAGCGCAAACCAGAATGGTTCATATAATGTTGTCAGAACGTCTGTTATTACTTTTTTTAACATTTCCTGCATACCTGCCTCCATCATTGATGACATATTATTGGTGATATAATACATTTCTAATAATAATTCCTGTTATATAACAAAATCCGGTCTAAGCCGGATTTTAATAAAATGAGCAGCGCTATAAGCCGGGTTATGTCAGCATAGCTGTGACGATCATCTATCTAGTCCTGCTGTTACCAGCAGGCTCAAGCGACCTACCTAAAGCTTGGCGGGCAGCCTTTGTAACGCTTTTGTTTGGTCTTGCTTCGGATGGGGTTTACATGTGCCACTGCTGTTACCAGCAATGCGGTAGTCTCTTACTCTGCCTTTCCACCCTTACCACAACTTTCGCCATGGCGGTTTATTTCTGTTGCACTGGCCTTGGAGTCGCCTCCACCGGACGTTATCCGGCATCCTGCCCTATGAAGCCCGGACTTTCCTCACCTGCACGAATGCAGCCGCGATCATCTGCGCTACTCATGATATTTAATTGTGATTGCTTTCATATACAAGCTGGTACACTTCAATCCTGAACTGGTCTTCCTCGCTAATCCCCACGAATCTGCATCCATAGGTAGTCTCAGCCTCTCCAAGGTTCTCCATTCTGATTATCTCAACAACAGCCTCTATACGTTCTTTATTATCAAGGGTGATTACTGTGGAATAATAAGTATTCAGTTCAAACTTTCGGTCTGACTTGAATGCTATACCACCCTTGGATATATTAATAACATTAACATCCACTGTCTCCCCGGAACATGCAGAAACATGACTTTCATCAAGCTTTTTCAAAGAAATAATAACATCAACATCTGTTCTTCTTGATTGTCTTCTCTCAACTTCAACCATGATTAACCTCTATTCCGAGCAGCCTCTTATCTGTTCATGTTTGTTTAATCTATTTAATGATATCATTAACCTTTCAGAAGTTCAAATATATTTTCTGAATATTTTAATTGCTATGTATTGTATATTGTGTTAGAATATTTTTGTTACCACTCCCAGATTGGTACAGAAGGGAGGTGTGCTCATGAGCCATTTGGTGACCTTAATCATATCCGTCATGGCTGGTGTAATAGTACATTGCATCAGCAAATGGTTAGACGGGCTACATAATAGGTAACTAGCCTGGGGTTTAGTCCACCCCTCCACAACGGAACAGAACCCCCTCGGCGTTAACGGCACCGAGGGGGTTCGTTTGTGTTCATGAGTCATTTTCCTCATTTAATATATCATTTTTTATTTTTGCATGCAAGTGTTTTCTATAAATATATATTATTATTTAATGAACATAGCATCTCCAAAGCTGAAGAATCTGTATTTTTCCTGTACAGCAACCTCATACGCATGAAGCACATGCTCTCTTCCAGCAAGTGCAGATACCAGCATAACAAGTGTTGATTCTGGAAGATGGAAGTTAGTTATAAGACAGTCTATAGCCTTAAACTTATATCCCGGATATATGAATATCTCTGTCCATCCACTCTTAGCAGGAATTGTTCCATCTTCAAGTGCTACCGACTCAAGAGTTCTTGTACTTGTTGTTCCAACAGCAATTACTCTGCCACCATTCTTTCTTGTATTATTAATCATATCAGCAGCTTCCTGTGTAACGACATAGAATTCTGAATGCATATGGTGGTCAAGAATATTCTCTACTTTAACTGGTCTGAATGTTCCAAGTCCTACATGAAGTGTTACTCTTGCAATATTAACTCCCATGGCCTTGATTTTTTCGAGAAGCTCTGTTGTAAAATGTAATCCAGCAGTAGGTGCTGCTGCAGAACCCTCATGCTTTGCATATACTGTCTGGTATCTGTTCTTATCTTCAAGTTTATGTGTTATATATGGAGGAAGCGGCATCTGTCCGAGTTCATCAAGAATTTCTTCAAATATTCCATCATATGTGAACTGGATAAGTCTGTTTCCTTCTTCAACTATATCAATAACCTCTCCTATAAGCTTGCCTTCGCCAAAGCTTATCTTAGCACCAACCTTAGCTTTCTTTCCCGGCTTAACAAGAACTTCCCATGTATCCTGTCTGTCTTCAAGTCTCTTAAGAAGAAGCACTTCAATAGCAGCTCCTGTATCAACCTTAGCTCCTATAAGTCTTGCTGGTATTACCTTAGTATCATTAACAACAAGGCAGTCACCCGGCTTAAGATAATCTACGATATCTCTGAATATCTTATGTTCAATCTCTCCTGTTTCTTTATCAAGCACCATAAGTCTTGAACTTGATCTGTCAGACAAAGGATCCTGCGCAATAAGCTCCTCTGGCAGATCATAATAAAAATCATGTAAATCCATGTACTACTCCTTTCCTTTTGGACTTCTTCCGTGGCTCACACTACTCTAACGTCCAATCCTCTGCTCCGGCTTCCCGGTTTTGGACTTCCTCCGTGGCTCACTCCACCTTAACGTCCAATCCACTGCTCCGACTTCCCAGTTTTGGACTTCTTCCGTGGCTCACACTACTCTAACGTCCAATTCACCACTCCGGCTTCTCGGTTTTGGACTTCCTCCGTGGCTCACACTACTTTAACGTCCAATCCACTGCTCCTGCTTCCCGGTTTTGGACTTCCTCCGTGACTCACACTACTCTAACGTCCAATTCACTGCTCCGGCTTCTCGGTTTTGGACTTCCTACGTGGCTCACGCTACTATAACGTCCAATTCACTGCTCCGGCTTCTCGGTTTTGGACTTCTTCCGTGGCTCACACTACTCTAACGTCCAATTCACAGCTCCGGCTTCCCGATTTTGGACTTCTTCCGTGGCTCACACTACTTTAACGTCCAATTCGCAGCTCCGGCTTCCCGGAACACTACAGCAAAGGGGCGGCGCCACACGCCGCCCCTTTATCGACCACTGCAATAGCCGGGTCTGTATTACTTTCTAAGCTCGATTCCATCAGCCTCAAGATCCTTGAATATCTTCTCCATTACAGGTGTGATATCCTTATCCTCAAGTGTTCTGTCCTTAGCTCTGAATGCAATTGAGTAAGCAACTGACTTGAAGCCTTCCTTAATCTGGCTTCCTTCGTAGATATCGAAGAGGTTGTAGCTCTCTAATATCTTGCCGCCGCGCTTCTCAATAATCTTCTCAACTTCACCAACTGGAAGTTCCTTAGGCATTACCATACTGATATCTCTTGTTACGGCTGGGAACTTTGCAATTCCTGTGAACTTCTTATCGAAGCTTGCCATCTCTGTAACTGTTGGAATATCAATAACAACAATATATGTTCTCTCACCGATTGAGTAAGTATCAGCAACATCTGGATGAAGTTCTCCGATATAACCAATCTTCTTATCAGCGTAATATACATCAGCCTGACGACCTGGATGTAAGAATGGAATACCAGCCTTAGCATCATATGTTGGCTTCTTCTTCATTCCAATCTTCTCAAGGAATTCTTCAATAACACCCTTCATTGAGTAGAAATCAACACCACCGAAAGCTCCGAGTGTGAATTCAACTCTCTCATCTGGAAGTTCGTTAACATCATCTGCTGCAAGATAAACCTTAGCTAATTCATATAACTTAACATTCTTGTTTCTTCTGTTATAGTTAGTAGATAATGATGTAAGCATTCCGTGGATTGGAAGTGTTCTCATAACTGAGAAATCCTCTCCTAATGGATTAGAGATTACAACTGTCTTTCTGTATACAGAATCAGCAGGAAGCTTTAACTTATCGAATACCTTAGGGCTTTCGAATGAGTATGTCATAGCCTGTGAAAATCCTGTAAACTGGGCAACTTCAGAAGCTGCATCTTCAATGCTCTGCTCGAAAGAAATCTTACCCATTGTTGTCTCTCCCTTAGGAAGAGTTGTAGGAATGTTATCATATCCGAAGAATCTTGCAACTTCCTCTGCTATATCAGCATCTCTGTTAAGATCCTGTCTGAATGTTGGGATGATAAGCTCATTAGCATCCTTATCATATTCAACTTCAAGTCTTTCGAAGTAAGAAAGCATATCTTCATCTGATACATTAGTACCAAGTAAAGCGTTGTATTTAGCTGGCTCAAATGGAAGTCTCTTCTTAGTTACAGGGTTAGGATATACATCAACTGCACCTCCTACAACATCACCTGCATCAAGCTCTTCGATAAGCTGGCAAGCTCTGTTGATAGCTTCCATAGCGTTCTCTGGGTCAAGTCCCTTCTCGAACTTACCAGAAGCGTCTGTTCTTAAACCAATCTTCTTAGTTGTCTTTCTGATGTTAGTTCCGTCAAATGTAGCTGCTTCGAAAAGCATTGTCTGAACATCATCAGTAATCATTGAATTCTCGCCACCCATGATACCAGCGATACCAACTGGCTTCTCACCATCGCAGATAAGAAGTGTCTGTGCATCTAGAGTTCTCTCCTGTCCGTCAAGTGTTACGAACTTCTCTCCTTCTGAAGCTGTTCTTACAACAATCTTGTGACCTGCAAGAGTATCATAGTCATATGCGTGCATTGGCTGGCCATATTCTTCCATAACATAGTTAGTGATATCAACGATGTTATTGATTGGTCTGATACCTGCTGTCATGAGTCTGCGCTGCATCCACTTTGGAGATGGAGCAAGTCTGATATTCTTAACAACTCTTGCAACATATCTTGAGCAAAGCTCCTTAGCTTCAATATCAACTGAAACCATTGTATTGACATCCTCGTCATTACCTGTCTTAGTAACAACTGGTGGATTGAAAGGCTTTCTGAATGTAGCAGCAGCCTCTCTTGCGATACCGATAACACTGTAGCAGTCTACACGGTTATTAGTAATCTCATATTCAAATACTGTATCGTTAAGTCCTAAGTACTCTACTGCACTTGAACCAACAACAGCATCATCTCCTAATATATAGATTCCTCCCTCTGGTGCGTCTGGGAAGAATTCTCTTGAAGAACCAAGTTCCTCGATAGAGCACATCATACCGCATGACTCTACTCCTCTTAACTTGCCCTTCTTAATCTTAATTCCGTCTTCTGGAAGTGCTCCGCCGTCATGTCCTCCGGCAACTCTTCCTCCGTCTAATACTACAGGAACCTTCTGTCCGCTTGAACCAACTTCAATGTTAGGTGCGCCTGTTACAATCTGCACATTCTCGCTGCCGACATTAACCTGGCATACAACAAGCTTGTCTGCATCAGGATGCTTCTCAACTGAGAGAATCTGTCCAACTACGATTTTATCAAGGTTCTTGTCAAATGCATTGAAACACTCTACCTTAGTTCCTGAAAGTGTCATGGCATCTCTGAATTCCTGATCTGTACACTCAAGACCTGAAACCATTGCTTTTATCCAATTTAATGATGTATTCATATCGTCATTCTCCTTAAATATACTTTATCTTATTCCATTCATTAGAACCGCTTTATGAACCAGCTCTAATCTAGAACTGCTTTATGAATCTGATATCGTTCTCATAAAGAAGTCTCATGTCGTCGATTTCGTACTTAAGAAGAGCAACTCTCTCAAGTCCTACACCAAAGGCAAATCCTGTATATTCTTCCTTATCAATTCCGCAAAGCTCGAATACATGTGGGTGAACCATTCCACAACCGAGGATTTCAATCCAGCCCTCACCCTTACAGAAACGGCATCCTTTACCACCACATTTGAAACAGCTTACATCCATCTCGGCACTAGGCTCAGTGAATGGGAAATGATGTGGTCTGAATTTAACTTTAGTATCAGGTCCGAAAAGTTCCTTAGCGAATTCTGCTAAAGTTCCCTTAAGGTCTGCAAATGTGATTCCCTTGTCAATTACAAGACCTTCTACCTGATGGAAGCAAGGTGAATGTGTAGCATCAACTTCATCTGCTCTGTATACACGTCCAGGAGAAATCATTCTGATAGGGAGCTTGCCCTTCTCCATAACTCTTGCCTGAACAGGGGAAGTCTGTGTACGGAGTACTATCTTATCATTGATGTAGAATGTATCCTGTTCATCCTTAGCTGGGTGGTTAGCTGGTATATTAAGTGCCTCAAAGTTGTAGTAATCATACTCAACTTCTGGTCCGTCAACTGCTTCATAACCCATTCCGATGAATATCTTCTGGATTTCTTCTAATGCAAGTGTATTAGGATGCTTATGTCCTAATGCATCTTTCTTAGATGGAAGAGTAACATCTATTACTTCACTCTTTAACTGAAGTTCTCTCTTCTTGGCAGCTAATTCTGTCTTAGCCTTATCTAATACTTCTTCAATTGCCTGTCTTGTCTCATTAACAATCTGACCAACCTTAGGTCTGTCTTCTGGTGCAACATCCTTCATACCCTTAAGTACTTCTGTAAGTTCACCTTTCTTTCCAAGGAAAGCAACCCTGATATCATTCAGCTTATCAAGCGAATCAGTTTCATTAATCTGTGCTAAAGCTCTTTCTCTAATTGCTTCAAGTCTTTCTTTCATCCTTATAGCCTCCATACTTCTTTCGCTTTTTATCAATCATCTGCGTAAAAAGCCACTGTTTATTGTAACATATCGTTTTAAATTTGCAACCCATGATGTTAGTTTTGCATCTATTGCCTGATTAAACTGTGTAAGATTACCGTCTCCTTTAAGTCTTTCAATATCTTCCAGCTCTCTGTATTCATCACAGTATCTTGCATTATCCATAAGAGTCTCCAACTCTCTCTGTACAACATACTCATCTTCCTGTACATCTACATTGACAGGTTCCTTGTCCTTCTTAGCCATAATAGACGCGGCTATGCTGCATTTCTTTGATTCCTCATGCTGTCCCAACCTGTATGCCTCATCATAATATTCCACTGCCTTTTCATACATAAACATTCTCGCATATGCAGTGCCAAGATTATGATATACTTTGGCATAATCTGCTGCCAGAAGGTCTTTTCCCTTATAGTCCTTTATAATCGACTCATAGCAGCTGATGGCAGCAAAGTAAAATTTTGCATTAAGATATCCGTCACCTCTCGCCTTAAGTCTCTCACACACGCTCTGTTTTCCAAGCGTATTAAGAATTTCCTTAAGCTGTTCTATCTCTGCAACAGAATAATAATCTATTGATTTAAGAATAGTCACAAGTATCTGTGCAAGAGGAGCCCCCGATTCCTTAAGTTTCTTAACTCTTGCCGCAAGCTCGGTTTCTCCCGTATCCTGCAGAAATTCTATAAGATTATCATCTATCAGATCCTGCCCAATCAGGTATATATTATTGTATATGTAGTAACAGAGTTCTTCTGCTGAATAAAGCTTAACGTCAGTCTGCGGTGTGACATATGGCTTATCAGTTCTCTGACCTCTGCACAATATTATTTTCCCCATTGTATTCTCCATTCTGCAATGTTTTCCACATATATCAGCTTCTTAATGTTAGTTCCCTGTGTATTACTTTACCTGAACTCTTCACAAATTCTCCGAATCCAAGGTCTTTAATTGTAATACTGCACCTGTCTGCATCCATGAATTCTACATTCATTGATATTCTCGTTGTCTTACCTTCCCTGAATGGAATCTCGCTTATATCTACAACTTCATCATAGCTTGTATTATCTGTTGTAATCACTTTGAAAGTAACACTTCTTATGTCTTCAAGTATGCACTCAATTGTACGTCCTGCTGATGTCCAGTTCACTCCCGGTCTTACCATTCTGAATCTCATAGGCTTTCCGTATGATGATATATCGAGTTCTATACCACATTTGACATGGTTATCAAGAAGCACGACAATGTTCTTAAATATCTCAGGCTTTAACATATCTATAGCCGCAAAGCATGCGCCTCTTGCAAAAAGATTCTGTCCGACAAATGCTTTTCTTCTCGTAACCATAAGCTTGGCGAATCTTTCAGGAAGCTTCTCTACATCAAAGCCTTCGCCAGTAAGATACGCTGATGACACGCGTCTCTTTGCAAAGTAATCTTCTGCAAATGTGCATAATTCATTCTCAGCCGCGTCAATGTTCTTACTGCCGTATGCTTCTTTTAATATATCTGATGTATACCCTGTATGTTCCTGAAGAAGATAGCTTGTATTATCATTCTTTCTTATGGCAAGATGGTCACATCTTAAGCCATCCTGTGTATAATCCATCAGCACAACGCCCATGGAATGTAAATCGCTTTTCTGTTTATATGCATAATATGCAAAGCTCTCAACTTTGCTTAATATCTGCCAGTGACCTTCCATGACACCACATTTTTCAAGGTCTGCTTTCACTGCTGCAATCTCATCTGCACTGTAATCAGCAATTGTTACGCATATACTTCTTATCTGTGACTCTCCTGTAGCTCGCAGACACTCGGCAATTACATTAATCAGATTAGTCTTCTCATGCGAATCTTCTGTAAGCTTTACAGACTGGACATTTCCAGAATTATACGAATATACACTTGCCTGAATTCTTATTCCACTCAGGTCTATTCCTGCTATAAGTCCTCTCTCCTTATCCATATCTGTTATCCTCATTTCGCAATTGTAAACATTTCTGTTGTAACGTACTCTTCAACACTATAACTGTGCATCAGTTTCTTAAGCGTTGTAAGGTCATGCTGCTGCCTGCTTGCAAGACAATCATTAAGCATATCAATACGTCCCTGTGTATTCTCAGCCGGTACATCTTTATATTCATACACTACCGGCTGCATGTCACTGTCTTCATCATTGACTGAACATGTATATTCCAGAACATCTCCATAGAACAGATGGAATCTGCATGTGAATATTCCCCATTCGTTGGATTTCATCACCTGTGTGAGCCTGTCATCGCCATTAATTGTATACGAGATTGTAACCTTGTCTGACGGGTCAGATATGTATTCAACAATTGTAAGTCCCAGCATATTATAAGGAATCTCAAGTACACTCCTGAACTTCTTATAGAAACTATATATCTTATCATTCTCACACAGCTCATTAAGAACTGCCTGCGCAATTTTTCTCTCACTATCATTATCTTTTAGTGCTAACGGATTCTTGGAAATGTTCTTAAGCCATGCTACATAGCAGCATTCCGGCAGTCCATAGCCATCTCTCATATATTCTTCTATAACACGGAACACAATATCATTGGCTTTCTTCTGTCTAAGAAGATAGAATTGTGAATTATATGAAAGATATGCCTTAACTATCAGTTTATCAGGTATCTTGTTGTAATAATCGGTGAACACTTCCGTAAATCTTCCCGTGTGTACACCTGTATACATCATCTGTGCCAGAAGTCTCTCGGACATGTGTGATACATTAACACCATAGTTAATGCCTGCTTTCCACACATTGTACATAGCATCATTCGTTCCATTGAAATAATCGGACATATATGCAAGAACCGGTTCGTTGTATATATGCTTTCCAAATACATACGCTGTAACTTCATCAAGCACTTTGTTATGTTCATCTGTCACATTAGTAAGTATGTAATCTGCCATCTTAAGAAGCTTAGCCGGAGCCGCATTACAGCATCCGTACTGGCTTACCAGTTCAAAGCTCTGTGAATACATTCCTGCATCAATAAGTGTCTCTATCAATCTGCCTGCATCTGTCTCTGACAGATTGTCTGTATCCACATTCATATATTCATGCCAGAAATCATTATCCTTATAATAAATGTAATAATACTCTGTCATCCATGAATTAATCTGCTGCCTGTATCCGGTACTGATATCGTCAGATTTCTTGATACATTTGTAATAATCTAATAATTCGGATGTATATTCTGACTTCTTATGCATGTCGTTAATGCGGCTCATGATAATTCCGTAATTATCCACACCATATTCATCCGCTGCGCCAAATACTTCTTCATACTGCTTCTCATCGAATACTTTCTCTATCTCGTAATCGATTGTATCTTTTCTGATAACTCCATCACTACATTCAAATGTTATGTCACAGTCAGCATCATACATGCATATATATGCAGTTCTGTCAGAAAGCTCATATGTTATCTCTTCCACAAACTGGGAATGTCTCACATGTACATTATTCACAACATCGCTGAAACACCTGATTCTGTACATATATGGCATTCTGCTTATGAACCTGCCTGTTTCCTCACTTACAAGCTGTGTCTTTAACAATGCCTTGTAAAGCACCGCTAGATTATCGCTTATATTGCCGGCTTTCAGCTGTTCATACACGAATATCTCTATATTTCTGTCATAGCCTTCATAGATGTTCTTATAATATGAATCCCTGCCTGTGACAATATTGGCATATAAAAATGCTTTATCTGAATCTGTCAGTGTGTTGTCATATGCAAAATACATAAGAACTATCTTAGGAAGCTGTCTTTCTATATCTTTCGGCATGCTTGCTATATAAAACTCATACAAACGGGTTATTCTCAAGCCTCTTAACACGCCTTTTTCATATATCTCGAAACAGTTGTTTCCTGTCATACCCATTCTTACCATCTGGGTCACAAGAACTGTTAATATCTCGTCTTTGTCAAACTGCTCATATAGTTTCTTAAGAATTATGAGCATATTAATACTGATATTCTTCTCATTAGCAGCAACATCTGCAATCTGCATTGCAAGCTTCTCAGTTATAATGCCATTCTTACAGCCATAATTAATAACACGCATTTCAAACTGGTTAAGAACTCTTAATAATACAGGCTGTGCATTAATTATGTTAAGAGCCTCTATATACATCACAGGACTTGTGCATCCTGTATTGACAGCATCTTTAATTCTTATGAGTTTAATGCTCTTGTTGCTGTCCGAATCCGAACCGAGGTAGAACAATATCCACAGCACTCTGTATGTATCATATCCATTCTCGTAGAACTTCCTGACCTGTGAATACACCTGTGCTGTGTACTCTTCTTCCTTCACAATCAGTGTTGAGACGTACAGGAAGTAACAATATAATTCTACATTGTCACCTATCCTGCCCATCATATCTTTCTTAAGTCCGTCAAATATCTGTGCCGCGTTCTCTTCTCTGCCTGACATGGCAAGAAGCTGAACCTGTACAAGGTCATAGAATGGATCCTGTCCCTTTATGCCTCGTATTCTGTCTACTATCTGCATTGAAGATGAAAGCCATTTTTCTTTCTTTATCTTTCTCATCCTGAAATCAAGATAAAGCTTTGTAAGCTTATATTCTGCCTGCTTGTCTTCCCATCTTACCTCAAACTCTCTGCCATCCGGCTGTTTATCCGTAACAGCACTTACTTTCACTTTCAGATGCTGTGTATAGCTTTCTATATGAATATATCCGTAATTGTTGCCTGCGTGCATCTTAGCCGGATTGATTATGTAATTAATATCAATTCTGTCTCCTGCAAAATCCTCTGTGGATATACTGTCTTTCTCTAATTCGATAAATTCCGCATCCGCATATATACGAATCTGCGTTACCTCTGTTCCACTTTTGGCAAGTCCGAATCCAAACTGCTCTAGCTCGTCTTTTCTTGCCAATGTGTTCTCGTTACTATCTACGGAAAGAACTACAGCCTCCTCTTTTACATGTGTTCTGTTCTCATCTTTATTACCAGACACACATGTGAATACAAACTGTATAGTCTTCTCTCCTGCATTACTTACTATTGTAAATGTGCCTTCAATTCCATCATCTTCTTCAAGACCTGTTGTGTCGACCTCGTATTGTGTAACAATATGTGTTCCGCCAAATTTCCCTGAAAGCACTTTAACTCTGTTGTTATCAGCATAGACTGTTCCATAAACCCTGTCCGTGGCATCACATGTAAAGCTGCCAGTTGTAACTGTATTACACATGACATTCATGGTAATCTGTTCCTCACTGCATGACAGCTTTGGTATATTAATAATTGAACTGCCTCTTGAAAGTCTGTTTATGTAATCCCTCATTGGAAACTATGCCTCCGACTTAATCTTCTCCAAATGTTTCTTAATATCCTTCTCATATCCCATATCGCCCGGCTCATAGAATTTCTCATTCACATAAGCATCTGGCAGATACTGCTGTTTAACATAATGATTAGGATAATCATGTGCGTATAAATATCCAACACCGTGTCCTAACTTGGCACTGCCCTTATAATGGGCATCCTGCAAATGTACAGGAACCGGCGCAGTCTTTGAATTCTTAACAACATCCATCGCTTTATCAATAGCCATAATACATGAATTACTCTTAGGTGCTGTCGCAATATAAAGTGCAGCCTGACTAAGTATGATTCTCGCCTCTGGCATGCCGATACGCTCAACTGCCTGCGCCGCAGCTACTGCAACCTGCAACGCATTAGGATCAGCATTACCGACATCCTCACTTGCACATATCATTATTCGTCTTGCGATGAATTTGATATCTTCTCCTGCATATAACATTTTGGCAAGATAATAGCTTACCGCATCCGGGTCAGAACCTCTCATACTCTTAATAAATGCTGATATTGTATCGTAGTGGTTGTCACCCTCTTTATCATATCTTACCGAGCGTTTCTGTATACATTCCTGTGCCGTAGCAAGGTCTATATGTATAATTCCATCTTCTGACCTGTCTGTTGTAAGTATTCCAAGCTCAATGGCATTAAGCGCATTTCTCGCATCTCCATTGGATATATCCGCAAGAAATTCAAGTGCATCATCATCTATTGCTGCATTGTAGCTTCCCATGCCCTTCTTCTCATCATACACAGCACGCTTTATTATTGTCTTGATATCATCTTTCTCAAGTGGCTTTAATTCGAATATTATAGACCTTGATATCAAAGCCCCATTTACTTCAAAGTATGGATTCTCTGTTGTTGCACCAATAAGAATTATTGTTCCATCCTCAACAAATGGAAGCAGGTAATCCTGCTGCCCCTTATTGAAGCGGTGAATCTCGTCTACAAAAAGTATTGTCTTTCTTCCATACATTCCAAGATTGTCTTTCGCTTTAGCGACAACCTCTTCCATATCTTTCTTTCCAGCAACTGTGGCATTAACCTGATTGAACTCAGCACTTGTTGTGTTGGCAATTATTCTAGCTAAAGTTGTCTTTCCTGTTCCCGGTGGACCATAGAATATTACTGAACTCAGCTTATCAGCCTTAATTGCCCTGTAAAGCAGCTTGTCCTTTCCGATTATATGAGACTGTCCAACCATTTCATCGAGTGTTTCTGGTCTTAATCTCATAGCCAGCGGAGATTCTGTATTCTTATTGTTTTCACGCATATATTCAAACAAATCCATAACTTATACCTATCTTAAATATATTTGCAGTTATCTTGATACATTTGCAATTATCTTAATTCCGTACCAAGCCACAATCTTTCAACGTAGCCTATCTGGCTGCTGTTATTTCCCTTCAGAGTATTGGAATAAAGAATATTATCAGCATCATATGCATATATTCTGTTCTTGTAAAAATGTGTTCCCTCTGTACTTGTAACTGCATCTGACTCCAGAATAGCAACAGCTTTGCTCTTAATGTTATCCATATAGAACTGTCTGCCACCTGAAATATATGTCAAAGCCTTGCTTTTATTATATACTTTTGATAATGAACCTGCATTAACATCTGACGCAATATCTGTAATCTTGTTGTTATCAACCAAACGGAGCTGACCTTCTGCATTAACATACACTAATGCACCATCTGATGAATTATATATGTAATTCTTTTCCTTAGTCATAGAATCAACATCAACATACTCACTCACTTTAGTGTCTTTAATAAGTGCTGATGTAATTGTTGTACCTGAGATTCTGTATATAAGTGAATCATCTTTATCAAATATATAATCTGCATCATTGTCTGTTTTCTTGTCTATCTTATAAGCCGATGCATCTTTGCATGAATAATAATATACTCCGTCATTCTTGGAATACAGCAGTGTATCCACATCTTTTCTTGTATTAAGGCTGTCTGCATTCGCAGTATATACGCCAGCCATGCTCTCTGACACTGGCCACACCTGCATAACTGCATCTGCTACTGAGACCGGCTTTTCTTTCTTCTCATAATCATATGTATACAATGAACCTGCATTAGTAAAACATACTATCAGATGCTTTGACTCATATACATATGCCTTATTAAGATTGCCCTCTATAAGAGTTGTCTGTGCTTCAGCGTGTTTCTTGACTTCCTTAATACTGCTCATGGCAAGGCTTGTTCCATTAGTAGAACCCTCGTCATTAATAATATTAATATTCGTATATATAACAAGACCGTCATCAGAGATATACATTATCTCTTTCTGGAGATTATCTTCTGACACAAGAACACATTCATCTTTATTCCATATATACATTGAATACCTGCCAGTCGAATTATCCTCATCATATGTTACTGTAACGAAATACTTACCATTGTCACTTGCAACACTTAAGATATTCTTCTCTGAATCTATCTGTTCTGGCCACTGCGGTGTATAGAAAGTCTTACTGTCCGCTGCAAATATTGCATTACCTTCATCACACACATAATTGCTGTCCAGCCCTGCTATATCATATATCTTTCCGTTGTAGCTTACATAAAGAGCATAATTCTTCTTAGTTGCAAGCTTGTATATTCCAAATGCTGCCGCCCCAACAAGCACTACTGCTATCAGCGTTGCCGCTATCATTTTCATTCTTTTGTTTACTTTACGTCGTGCAATTCTTATCTGTGGCTTTTCCTGATTATCGTTTCTGCTGCCACCTGTCCTGTTCTGGCTCTGCTTCTTATTGTCTGCTTTGCCGTTGCTTTGCTTCTTACTTTCTGTCTTGCTTCTGCTCTGCTTCTTTATCGCCTGCACGCGTTTTGCTAATGCCTGTCCATAGTCACTCTGTGATTCCTCTTTTTTATCAGAAGAAGCAGACCTCTCTTTCAAAGCCTGCTTCTCTTCATATGCTTTTCTTCTGGCAAGATAATCACTGTTGTTAACTAATATAACAGGTCCATCACATCTCGGGCACTGACTGCCCTCATATTCCTGACCACATTTAGTACACAGCATAATTCTTTCCTTTAATAAATTTATCCGTCAATATCTTTTAATTAAAATCTGAACTTATCTTCAAAATATGCCTTAAGATCTGCAATCTTTATTCTTTCCTGCTGCATTGTATCTCTGTCTCTTACAGTTACAGCACCATCTTCTTCTGAATCGAAATCATATGTGATACAGAATGGTGTACCAATCTCATCCTGTCTTCTGTATCTCTTTCCGATATTACCTCTGTCATCAAATTCACAGTTGTAATACTTAGAAAGTTCTGCATATATCTTTTCTGCACCTTCATTCAACTTCTTAGAAAGTGGAAGAATACCAATCTTAACTGGTGCTAATGCTGGGTGGAAATGAAGAACTGTTCTTACATCTCCTCCTTCAAGCTCTTCCTCATCATAAGCTGAGCAAAGGAATGCTAATGTTACACGGTCTGCACCAAGTGAAGGCTCGATAACATATGGTATATACTTCTCCTTAGCTTCATCATCAAAGTATGACATATCTTCACCAGATACTGTCTGATGCTGAGTAAGGTCATAGTCTGTTCTGTCTGCGATACCCCAGAGTTCGCCCCATCCGAATGGGAAGAGGAATTCGATATCTGTTGTTCCCTTAGAGTAGAAGCAGAGTTCTTCTGGTGAATGATCTCTTGCTCTCATCTCATCTTCTTTCATTCCTAATGCCTTAAGCCAGTCTATACAATACTGTCTCCAGTATGTGAACCACTCAAGATCTGTTCCAGGCTTGCAGAAGAACTCTAATTCCATCTGCTCGAACTCTCTTGTTCTGAATGTAAAGTTACCTGGTGTAATCTCGTTACGGAATGACTTACCAATCTGTCCGATACCAAAAGGTACTTTCTTTCTTGATGTTCTCTGAACATTCTTGAAGTTAACGAAGATACCCTGAGCTGTCTCTGGTCTTAAATATACTGTGTTCTTAGCATCCTCAGTTACACCCTGGAATGTCTTGAACATAAGGTTAAACTGTCTGATATCTGTGAAATTGTGCTTTCCGCATGAAGGACAGCAGATATTCTTCTCATCGATGAAATTCTTCATCTGTTCCTGTGTCCATCCATCAACTGAACCACCGAGATCAAATGAATTCTCGTCTGCCCAGTCTTCTATAAGTTTATCTGCTCTGAATCTCTCGTGACATTCCTTGCAGTCCATTAATGGATCAGAGAATCCACCAAGATGACCTGATGCTACCCAAGTCTGAGGGTTCATAAGAATTGCACAGTCAACACCAACATTATATGGGCTTTCCTGTACGAACTTCTGCCACCATGCCTTCTTAACATTGTTCTTTAACTCAACACCAAGGTTACCATAATCCCAAGTATTAGCTAAACCGCCATAGATTTCAGAACCTGGGTAAACAAATCCTCTTGCCTTAGCTAAAGAAACAATTTTCTCCATTGTCTTTTCCATAATATAATCCTCCTAAAGGCAACAGCCTGACTACATCGAACTGCATCGGCTGCTACATAATCTTAATCATTTTATAACATTTAGTGCTGATTAGCAAGAGGAATGATGTCTTAATCCTCCCAAGGACGAATCCTGTAAGTAGCGCCTATCTCATCACATATCTTCTGGCACTCTGCCTCTTCCTCATGAGATATGGTTGTATCAACTGTTGTAAGAACAACATGAGGTATATACTTAGTACATTCCTTGGCGAAGCTTATCATTTCATCAAATGATTTCTCACCGAACTTGCTTCTTACAAGTGCATTGTATTCATCTTTGTGCGGGTTATTAAGACTTATAGATATTGTGTCAATCAAACCTTCCATCTCTGGCACTATATCTCTGCCATTGACAAGATTTCCAACTCCGTTAGTATTGATTCTTGTCTTCTTGCCATATGTTTTCTTAACATATTCAGCAACTTTGATAAGAACATCGAATCTTTCTGTTGGTTCTCCGAATCCGCAGAATACAACCTCTTCGTACTCATCCATGTTAAACTTGGAGAATTCAGCTATAACCTCATCATATGATGGCTCTCTCTCAAGCCAGAGTCTGCCTGACTCCCCGATTCTGTCCATTGTCTGTCTTAAGCAGAAAGTACATGAATATGGACATTTGTTAGTTAAATTAACATATAAATTATTATGAACCTTATATAATATCTCCATTGTAAATCTCCTTAATATTATGTTAAATCTCTCAATTCAGTCATTATATAACTTCTGAGCAGTCATCTTTCTATTTCAACGTAGTCAGCAGTTCCTCAAACGGCACACCATCTGTCAGCGGAATATCCATCTCAATAGCCTTAAGTATGCATTTCTTTATAAATGTAGATGCCTTTCTTACTGACTCATGGAAATTCACGCCATTGACAGCATCTGCAGCTATTATTGATGCAAATATATCTCCTGTTCCGGAACGCTGCGTTCCAACCTTCATAGTCTTGATAAGATAGTCTTCCCTGTTCTTTTCGTAGCAGTAATTACCGATATACTGACCGCGCTGGATTCCGGTAATAACAATCTTAGATGGTCCCATTGCAACAAGCTTCATTGCTATTTTCTTAAGCTCATCATTGGAATAATCCGGTCTGTATGGCTCATCAGTTATAATACATGCTTCTGTGAGGTTCGGTGTAAGAATATCTGCATATTTTACAAGCTTCTTCATCTCCTGGCATGTCTCATCAGTATATGTCGGATACATATTTCCGTAATCGCCCATAACCGGGTCGATAACGACAATATTATCTTCCGTCTTGAAATTCTTAAAAAA
Source organism: Evtepia sp. (assembly GCA_963597265.1). GTDB lineage: Bacteria > Bacillota > Clostridia > Lachnospirales > Lachnospiraceae > Lachnospira. The sequence continues at coordinate 32,586 of CAVBPJ010000011.1, forward strand.
TTCTTCAACAATCGCAATCTGATTATGTGAACCTAAGAATCCTGTTACAATTCCATCAAACTTAAGGTTTAGCTTCTTCCATTCTGCCATATATGGCGGCATATTCTCTGTGAAATCTTTAAAATAGAAGCTGTCAAAGCCTGTATGATTAGAAAATATTGATGTAGGCATTGGACAGCACTGAATCTTCATTGCTGATATGATAGGCAGTTCAACTGCAATAGAACATCTTCCAAAACCAGAATAATCATTAATTGCTGCTATTTTCTTCTGGTTGTTATGAGACACATTATTCTCTGGCATATTGTCTCTCCTTTCGTCTAAATGTGGAATAACCCTGACAGCCTGTTACATGGTAATTCAGCCCTGCTCTGACTGTAGTCCACACATAAAATCTTTACTCTTAAATATACAAAAAACTGGCATATGATAACATAGCCAGTTTGTGTAATAATTATATGGTCAGATTAAGCATTTCTTTCGACTTAAATTCTTTGTCAAATACAATGCTTTCAAGCCTGTTCACCACAAGCCTTAATTCTTCCTGAACTTCTTTGGTGACGGTGAATGAATACAGCTTAGTAAGCTGTGCCGTGACAATATACTGTAGTGTGTATACTGTAGAGCCTGAAAGTGTAATTCCATCATATACATTTGCAGCACAATTCTTACAACACAGTCCGTTTCTTGAATAAGAATATACATACAGATTATCCTCTCTGCCGCACTCGTGGCATGTGAAGAAATCAGGACACTCACCATTAACCGCAACCATTCTTATCTCATAGATGAATCTTATAAGTTCATGGCTGACAGCTCCCCTGCCCAACGCCTTAAGAGTTATATAGAGCAGATTAATCATTTCTGATGCGTCAAGATTCTCCCTTCCATAATAATCTGCAATCTCAGCAAAATAGCAGGCATAACACACAGCATTAAGGTCATTTACCACATTTTCAAAGTACTCCTTAGCCGATGCTTTATACATTGTGTATGAGTCGCGTCCGCGGTACACATCAAATGTTCCAAATATAAAGCTTCTAGTAACACCAATCAGCGCACTGTTAGGCTTTCTCGCACCTTTCGCAAATACCGTTATCTTGCCATACTCCTTAGTAAGTATCACCAGTCTTCTGTCATATTCCCCGACAGGCATGGCGGAAAGTATCATGCCTGTAACAGTAGTAACTTCCGCCATCGCACCCTCCTGTCATGTATATTACTTATCCTTCTTCTTGTCATATCCGAAGTTCTTAAGAAGAATATCACTGTCACGCCATTCCTTCTTAACCTTTACCCAGAGCTTAAGATTAACCTTCATATCAAGCTGTTTCTCAATCTCGTATCTTGCATTAGTTCCGATTTTCTTAAGCATTTCGCCGCCCTTGCCAATAATAATTCCTTTGTGGGAATCTCTTTCGCATATGATAGTAGCGTCGATATCTGTTATAGGCCCTCTTGCATTTCTTCTTTCCTTGAAGCTGTCAATAACGACTGCAATTCCGTGTGGAATCTCGTCATTTAATGCATGAAGTGCCTTCTCTCTTATAAGCTCGGCAACAATCTGCTTCATTGGCTGGTCTGTTACTGTATCTTCATCATAGTACATCGGACCATAATCAAGATGTGAGAATATAACATCAAGCAGGTCGTCAACGTTATTGCCGTTTCTTGCGCATACAGGAACAATATCAACGAAATCAAGTTCCTTTCTGTAGCAGTCAATAACAGGAAGAATCTCTTCTTTCTTGATTGTATCAGTCTTATTGATAACTAAAACTATCGGAGTTTTACACTCTTTTAACTTCTCAACGATATGCTCCTCAGCAGTTCCAAGATGTGTTGTCGGCTCAACAAGCCAGCATATAAGGTCAACCTCGCTGATAGTCTTTTCTGCTGCACCAACCATGTACTCACCAAGCTTATTCTTAGCCTTGTGAATACCCGGAGTGTCAACGAAAACAATCTGTCCGCGCTCATCAGTGTATACAGTCTGTATTCTGTTTCTAGTAGTCTGAGGCTTGTTAGAAGTAATCGCAATCTTCTGTCCGATTATCTGGTTCATAAGTGTTGACTTACCAACATTAGGTCTTCCTATAAATGTTACAAAACCTGTCTTAGTTCTTGTGTTCTCTGCCTTAGCGCCGCCGGTAATTCCGCTGGCTGCAAGCATTTCGTCTAAATTCATATATTCTCCCTTTCTATTAACCCTGTACCTTGATAAGTGGCTGTATCTTATCAAAAAGTTCATTCTCTTTATTGATTTCCTTGCTGCTTCCCACAACACAGAAATAGTTTTCATCCATTGCACATCTTACAAGCGGTGCAAGCTCTCTTATTCTTTCTACATTACAGTCAAGAACCTGTGCTCTTTCTGCCTTGAGTGATTCATAATCTGTATTACAGATATATGCGCCAAATGATCTTGTTCCCTTTGCTGCCGGATTCATAGGTGTGTCTATATCACCGATTGTTCCGATTATGAACTTGACCATGTCTCTGTCACTCACATCAAAATGTTCAAGATAATCTGCAGCATTTTCATATATCTCGTTAGTCTTTCTTAAGTTAGGGTCTCTGTAAGAAACCATATACATGTCACCGTTTCTGTAAGAACCGCTCATGCAGCCGTACGCGCCGCCTTTAACTCTTACATTAATCCAGAGATAATCATATGAGAATATAACTTTAAGAACTCTTAATGCTCCTGTGTATTCATATCCTCCATCCCTGAAATTACCGCATCTGGCAACATACTGAACCTGTGAAGCTGAAGTATATCCAGTCTTAACATTTGCAGGTGTGTACTTTCTTTCGCATGCTGGCATGTCCGATTCTTTCAATCCTGCCGCATATTTTTCGAAAGCAGGTGCAAATGCGTCATATCCCTTATCATCAGCAGTAAAGCTGACAATAATATTCTCCTTATGGAATATATAAGCGACAAGCTGGTTTAACTTATCTGCAATATCTTCCTTAAGCTCATCAAATTCAGCATCAAGCTTCTGGATAAGCTCATAGAAACCATATCCTCTCATCTCGTTAGAATAATGTGCATTTCTTGAGAACTGTGCCATACCTGCAAGCATTGCTGTCGAATGTCCTGCACTTGTCATTGTGCTTTCCATTCTTGACTTAAGCTTGGCAATTATTTCTTTAAGTCTCTTATAATCTGAGAACTTTGTCTTATATATAATCTCATTCATCATATCAAGCACGAACTGGATATTGTCATAGAGAACCTTACCCTTAACCTCGTACATGATAGTACATTTGTCAAAATCCTTATTATCTGTGTATATAGCTGCGTCTGTTGAGATTCCTCCGCAGTTGATATTGATTTCATTAGTCAGCTCTGTATATGTGTACTTTTCAGTATCCATAAGTCCAAGAACCGAGCTTAAAAGTCCGATATATGGAAGCAGCTCATCAGGCACATTCTTACAGTCGTAGCACATCATTATATATGCGATTCCATTAGTGAACATATTGTGGTGAATTACATCAACACCGCCAATCTTCTTAGGGTCAATATATAACTTTGCAGGTTCTCTTGTAATATCCTTTAACTCAAGCTGCGGTATCTTCTCAAGGTCCTCCTGACTTGAAGGTGTATCCTGATATTCCTTTAATGCCTTTGTCTGCTTAACAAGTTCCTCAAGCTCTTCCTTAGAAAGTGTTGCCTTATACTTTGCAAGCTTCTCAGCTTCTTTAGCTTCCTTCTCCTCTGCAAGTCCATGCTTTGGAACAAGGCTTAATACAACCTCATGATTATTACCTATAATATTATCTTCAATGAATTTCTCAAAGAAGCCAGTCTCTGAATTCTTCTTGATTATTTCAAATGTTTCTCCTGCCTCAACATGAACAAATGGCTTGTTCTCATCATAGAGCCAGCTATCCATCATTGTGAGATAATACATAAGTCCCTTTGGATATGGACCGAAATCAGCTTCTCTGTATTTGAATTCGTAGTAGTTGATTCCTGCCTTAACCATTCTCTTGCTAAGACCGTTCTTAACAATATCAGAAAGTGTATCTTCAACAACCTTTACGAATCTGTCTCTGTCGCTTTCGTTGGCATTCTTGGTAATGATTGAATACACCGGCTGGTACACAGATGTCTCTAACACACTGTACACATCTGTTCCAATTCCTGCGTCAATAAGTGCCTGCTTAAGAGGAGCACCCGGTGCCATTATAAGTGCATAATCAAGAATCTGTAATGCAAGGTAGCTTACTGGGTCTGTTGATGTTCCAATAACAACATTGTAAGAAAGATATGTGTTATCCTCCTCTGGTTCATCATCAGTAATCGCATACTCTCTTGTCTCATACTTAGGTGCGTCAAATGCTTTCTGGAAAGTCACCTCAGCGTCTATATTGACATCATTCTTATCGAAAGCTGAGAGATATTCCTTGTCAAGATATTCAAGTCTCTCATCAACATCAATATCACCATACAGATAGATATAACTGTTCACAGGATGATAATATTCCTTGTGATACTTAATGAAATCCTCATACTTAAGCTGTGGAATAACCTCAGGGTCACCGCCCGATTCATTCTTGTACTCAGAATCAGGGAAGAGTGATACAAATGTATATCTTGAAAGCACATCATCTGCTGAAGAATACACGCCCTTCATCTCATTAAATACAACTCCGTTGTAAGCAAGCTCTCCGTCAACATCTTCAAGCTCATAATGCCAGCCTTCCTGCTTGAATATCTCTTCATGCTCATACATTGCAGGATAGAATACTGCATCCACATAGACATCCATAATGTTCTTGAAATCCGCCATGTTGCAGCTTGCAACAGGATATACCGTCTTGTCCGGATAAGTCATCGCATTAAGAAATGTGTTAAGAGAACCCTTGCATAATTCTACAAATGGGTCTTTAACCGGATATTTTCTTGAACCACACAAAGTAGAATGTTCAATAATATGCTGCATTCCTGTATCATTATCTGGTGGTGTCTTAAACCCTATAGAAAATACTTTGTTATCATCATCATTAGAAATAATTGCAACTCTTGCACCTGATTTCTTATGCTTTAATAAAAGTCCTACAGAATTAAGGTCATTAAGCTTTTCAATATTAACAAGCTCATATGCACCGAAATCCTTGTTAAGTTCGTTATATCTTGTCTCTAAATTCATATTACTGCTTTAATCTCCAATCTTTACAATAAGGAATTATACATATAAATATAATACCCCACAATGTAGGATTTTACCACATTGTGGGGTGAGTGTAAACTTACATTACATATGTAAGCTATAGTATTTATTTGCCGAAAAGACCTTTCTTCTTGCTGTGTCTTTCATTGCCTGTAAGTGCCTTCTCATATGCCATAAGTGCATCCTTCTGCTCCTGATTAAGCTTTGTAGGAATATCAACTATTAAAGTGATATAATGGTCGCCTCTCTGAGCTGCATTTCTGACACTTGGCATACCCTTGCCTTTAAGTCTTACTCTTGTGCCTGATGCTGTTCCCGGCTTAACATCGTACAATACTTCTCCATCAACAGTCTTAACCTTGACTTCTCCGCCAAGTACTGCTGTAGGATAGCTTATTACAACATTAGAGAATATATTGTATCCATCTCTTTCGAATTCTGTGCTTGCTGAGATAATAACAGCAACTAAGAGGTCACCTCTTGGTCCGCCATTAACTCCCGGCTCACCTTTGCCCTGAATACGGACACACTGTCCATTATCAATACCGGCTGGGATATTTACTTCAATAGTCTTCTTGCTGCTTATATAGCCTGTTCCGTAACAATCCGGACACTTCTCTTTAATTATCTTACCAGTTCCATGACAGTCAGGACATGGCTGCTGGCTTCTTACCATTCCAAGGAATGACTGCTGTGTGAAAGTTACCTGTCCACGGCCACCACATTTGCTACAAGTCTCTGGTGATGTACCAGGCTTAGCACCTGTACCGTGACAGCTTGCACACTCATCCTTTAATGTAACATCTATCTTCTTGGTTGTTCCCTTTACTGACTCGTCAAATGTAATTCTTACATTAACTCTTACATCAGCACCTCTTCTTGGTCCATTGCTGTTTCGTCTGCTTCCACCACCGCCGAACATACCGCCAAAGAGATCTCCAAAGATATCTCCCATGTCACCGAAATCGAAATCGAAGCCTCCTGCTCCAGCTCCACCTGCTCCGCCTTCAAATGCGGCATGGCCAAACTGGTCATACTGTCTTCTCTTTTCAGCATCGCTTAACACCGCATAAGCCTCAGAAGCCTCCTTGAATTTCATCTCAGCTTCCTTATCGCCCGGATTCATATCAGGATGATATTTCTTTGCAAGTTGTCTGTATGCTTTCTTAATAGCAGCGTCATCGGCATCCTTAGATACACCAAGGACTTCATAATAATCTCTCTTATCTGCCATGATTGCTTCCTCTTTCTTATTTAATCAACAGAAACTGCACGGAGTTTTCACCCCATGCAGTCCTTATTCCTGTCAGTTATTACTGACAATTAAACCTCTTTGTAATCTCCGTCAACTACATCATCACCGTATGGAGCTGAACCGTTAGAAGCACCAGCGCCCATATCAGGACCTGCACCTGCTCCCATGTCTGGGCCTGCACCACCAGCAGCCTGCTGTGACTCATATAACTTAGCGAAAAGCTTCTGAGCGCTTTCCATAAGTTTTTCCTTAGCAGCCTTGATTTCATCAACCTGTGCATCTGTCATGTTTTCTGGATCAGAACCATCAACAAGTGCCTTTAATGCGTTAAGGTCAGCCTCAACTGCAGCCTTGTCAGAAGCATCAAGCTTATCGCCTGCTTCATCCATAGCCTTCTGTGTCTGGAATACCATTGAATCAGCTTCGTTACGAGCATCAATAGCTTCCTTACGCTTCTTATCCTGAGCTTCGAACTCAGCAGCTTCCTTAACTGCCTTATCGATATCTTCATCAGACATGTTAGAACCAGCAGTAATTGTGATGTGCTGTTCCTTACCTGTTCCAAGATCCTTAGCAGATACATTTACAATACCGTTGGCATCAATATCAAATGTAACTTCAATCTGTGGAACACCTCTTCTTGCTGGAGGGATACCATCAAGTCTGAACTGTCCAAGTGACTTGTTATCTCTTGCAAACTGTCTCTCACCCTGTACAACGTTGATATCAACGGCTGTCTGGTTATCAGCAGCTGTAGAGAAGATCTGGCTCTTCTTTGTAGGAATAGTTGTATTTCTCTCAATAAGTCTTGTAGCAATACCACCCATTGTCTCAATTGAAAGTGAAAGTGGTGTTACATCAAGAAGAAGGATATCACCAGCACCTGCATCACCAGCTAACTTACCACCCTGGATAGAAGCACCGATAGCTACGCACTCATCTGGGTTAAGAGTCTTGCTTGGCTCATGTCCTGTTAATGACTTAACCTTATCCTGTACAGCAGGGATTCTTGTAGAACCACCAACTAATAATACCTTTGAAAGCTCTGAAGCTGTAAGACCTGCATCTGAAAGTGCATTCTTAACTGGCTCTGCAGTCTTTTCTACAAGGTCATGTGTTAATTCATCGAATTTAGCTCTTGTAAGAGTCATCTCGAAATGCTTTGGTCCTTCAGCAGTAGCTGTGATATAAGGAAGGTTGATTTCTGTCTGAGTTGTGCTTGAAAGTTCCTTCTTAGCCTTCTCAGCTGCTTCCTTAAGTCTCTGAAGAGCCATTGTATCCTTAGAAAGGTCAACACCTTCCTTAGCCTTGAAATCATTTAACATATACTGTGTAACAGCATTATCGAAATCATCACCACCAAGCTTGTTGTTACCAGCTGTAGCAAGAACTTCAATTACACCATCACCGATTTCGATAATAGATACATCGAATGTACCACCACCTAAATCGTAAACCATAATCTTCTGCTCATGCTCATTATCAAGACCATAAGCTAAAGCTGCTGCTGTAGGCTCGTTGATAATACGCTTTACATCAAGACCTGCAATCTTACCAGCATCCTTAGTAGCCTGACGCTGTGCATCATTGAAGTAAGCAGGAACTGTGATAACAGCTTCTGAAACCTTCTCACCAAGGTAGTTCTCTGCATCTGACTTTAACTTCTGTAAAATCATAGCTGAGATTTCCTGTGGAGTATATTTCTTTCCATCAATCTCAACCTTGTAATCTGTACCCATATGTCTCTTGATAGAAGAGATTGTCTTGTCAGCATTAGTAACTGCCTGACGCTTTGCAGGATCACCTACAAGTCTCTCACCTGTCTTTGAAAATGCAACTACTGAAGGAGTAGTTCTTAAACCTTCTGCGTTCGCGATAACAACTGGCTTACCACCTTCCATTACAGCTACGCAAGAATTAGTTGTACCTAAATCAATACCAATAATCTTTCCCATGATAAAATGTCCTTTCTATAATTAAATTGATTAATACCTTGTTACCTGTGCTTACCAAACCTGCTAGTTAGCAACCTTGACCATGCTGTGTCTTATAACCTGGTCTCTGTATGTGTAGCCTTTCTCAAACTCCTCAACTACGATGTTCTCTCCAACTGAATCATCCTCAACATGCATTACTGCGTTGTGGAAATCCGGATTGAACTCGCCGCCTAAAGCTTCGATAGGCTTTACATCTGCATCCTCAAGCATCTTTAAAAGCTGCTTGTGAACCATATCCATTCCCTTAGCGAATGGAGTTTCAAGTTCCTCATCTGTCACACTCTTAAATCCTCTGTCGAAGTTATCAACAATAGGTAAAAGCTTCTTAATGATATCTGAGGCTCCCATCTCGAACATAGTAGATTTCTCTTTCTCTGTTCTCTTTCTGAAATTATCAAACTCGGCCATCTGCCTCTTTACTCTGTCCTGAAGTTCTTCTATAACTGCATCCTTAGGATCTTTCTTCTTAGAGTTATCAGTGCTCTCATCCTGTGCCTCGGCCTTGTCTGATTCTTCAGCTTCACATGCATTCTGACTTTCATCAGCCTTACATTCTGATTCGCAGTTGCAGGCTTCTTTCTTAGCATCAGTCTCCTGATTCTTTACTTCTTCCTGAACTGTCTCTTCTGAATTCTTTTTCTTTACATCCTTTGACACTTCCATACCAACCTTTCCTAAGTTTTCTTAAATACATCATCCAAATGCGTCTGCATCTCTTTCAAGGTATCAACAACCTTTTCATAATCCATACGCTTCGGTCCAATAATACCAATTGTTCCCTTCATTCCATCCTGCAATTCATATGTGGCTGTTACCACACTACAGTCTTTCATGGACTCAACCGGTGTTTCATTTCCTATATATACCTGAATGCCGTGGTTATCATCTCCAGCCTCATCTGAGTCATCCTTGTCATTAACAAGTCCAGACAAGCCCTGTTTTTCCTCCAAGGCATATATAAGCTCACTCGCTTTCCCGGAATCACTAAGTTCCGGATACTTGAATATGTTAGTTGCGCCGCTTGTATATATCTTCAGGTCGTCAGCCTTACTTATAGTCTCAACAATCGCATCTAACACTTCTTTAACAATACCCATATGCTCACCTGCCTGGCTCTCCATCTTGGATATAAGTCCCAGATGCATCTCCTGCAATGTAAGACCTGTGAGTGTTGTATTAAGAAGAAGATTAAGCTTCAGAAGATTCTCTGGTGAAATATCCTCGCTGATAGTTATAACCTTATTCCTTATAAGATTACCTTCCATAACAATAACTGCAAGAAGCTTATTAGGTTCAAGCTGTGAAAGCTGAACAAATCTTAACTTATTACCAGTTACCTTAGGAGTTGTTATCATCGTGGCATAATTAGTATTATTCGCCAGAACCTTTGCTACATTCTGAAGAAGCTCCTCTACTCTGTCTACCTTCTCTGATAAGGCATCCTTCATAGAATCAAGTTCTTTCTCTCTGTTACCTACCTGCTGCTCTCTTAAGGATATCTCTTCCTCTTTCTGAGCCATTAAATCATCAACATATAATCTGTAGCCCTTATCAGTTGGAATTCTTCCAGCAGAGGTATGTGGCTGTACAATGTAGCCAAGCTCTTCCAAGTCTGCCATCTCATTCCTTATAGTTGCTGAACTTAACTGTAAGTCAGTCAGCTTGGAAATCGTTCTTGAACCAACCGGTTCTCCGGTATCAAGATAATTTTGAATAACAGCTTTAAGTATCTTAACCTTACGGTCATCCAGTCGTCCATCCGTCTCCATGGCATCCTCTCCTTTCATCTTGTTAGCACTCATTAGATTGGAGTGCTAATATCGATACATTTAAGATATCACTACCCTCACATGATGTCAACAACAATATTTCTTTTTTCTATAAAGAATTTGTAAACTTCTTAAACAAAATGATATCAATACAAAAAAGCTGCAGCTCTAACAGTTTCAGAACCATTAAAGCTGCAGCTTCATTAATTATATTTATTAGATTCCAAGAATCTTCTTAACTTCATCACACATCTTGTCAGAATCGCATACTGTATCGTGAAGAACAGGAGCTGTTCTGATTTCTTCGATTGCATTAGGGACTTTGACATTGCTTATCTTGCTAAGCTCATCTACAAGTTCGAAATCTCCCATTGAATCATACTTTGAATCAATAGCATTCATAACGCTTCTTGTAAACTTATATGGGCTTGCTGTTGAAGCAATAACTGTCTTAGTTGTATCACCAGTTTCCTTTCTGTACTTGTCATATACAGTTGCAGCAACTGATGTATGTGTATCAATTACATATCCGCAATCTTCATATATCTTCTTGATTGTAGCAGCATCCTCTGCCTCTGTAGCATAATTGCCATAGAAGTCAGCTAACTGTGCTTTCATCTCATCTGTAATCTTGTACTTTCCTTCTGACTTTAATGATGCCATAAGTTCTGCATTCTTAGCTGCATTATTACCGGCAATTCTGTATATAAGTCTCTCAAGGTTGCTTGAGATAAGGATATCCATAGATGGTGAAGTTGTGAGAACGAATTCTCTGTTTCTGTCATACTCACCTGTTGAGAAGAAGTCATATAATACCTTATTCTCATTAGATGCGCAGATAAACTTATTAATAGGAAGTCCCATATTCTTAGCGTAGAATGCAGCTAAGATATTACCGAAGTTACCTGTAGGAACAACTACATTAATCTTCTCTCCGTCCTTAATCTCGCCATTAGCTAATAACTTGGCATATGCATATACATAGTAAACAATCTGTGGAACAAGTCTTCCGATGTTAATTGAATTAGCTGATGAGAACTGGAATCCTGCATCATTCATAACCTTCTCTAATTCCTTATCAGAGAAAATATTCTTAACACCTGTCTGTGCGTCATCAAAGTTACCCTTGATTCCGATTACATATGTATTGTCACCCTTCTGAGTAACCATCTGCTTTTCCTGAATTGGGCTTACACCGTTCTTAGGATAGAATACAATAATCTTAGTTCCTGGAACATTAGCAAATCCAGCTAAAGCAGCCTTTCCTGTATCTCCAGATGTAGCTGTAAGAATAACGATTTCATTCTTAACATTGTTCTTCTTAGCAGAAGTTGTAAGAAGATGTGGAAGGATAGAAAGTGCCATATCCTTGAATGCTATTGTAGCTCCATGGAAAAGTTCAAGGAAATACTCATCTTCAACTTTAACAAGTGGAGTCATCTCCTCTGTATCAAACTTAGAATCATAAGCTCTGTCTATACAGCTCTTAAGTTCCTCCTCTGTAAAATCATCAAGCATAAGCTTCATAACTTCATAAGCAACTTCCTTATAATTCATCTTAGATAATTCTTCTAAGCTCTTATCTAATGATGGAATACTCTCTGGTACAAAAAGTCCTCCGTCTGCTGCAAGGCCCTTTAATATAGCCTGTGATGCAGTAACCTTAACACTGTCGTCTCTAGTACTTCTGTAGAACATGCTCATCTTTAATCCACCTCATAAATAATATAGTGTGCCCGCGCTCATGTCGTAGGCTTTTGATATTATACAACAGACCTCCGTTCAAAAACAATACCCTATAACAACAAATTATAATCGCCAGTTCTTAATAAGCCGGAACAAATGGCAGTTCTATCGGATCTGGCTTCTCAGTCTCAATCTTATCACCGCCTGAATTACTGCTGTCCTGTGTAGAGTTGGTTTCTTCCGTGTTATTATTATATGCATTATTTGTGTTATTTTTATATGGCTCCCCATTAACAGTTTCAGTTATACTGCTTTCTGTATTTCTATTATATAATTCCGAACTGCTTTCACTATTAATTATCAGCTCATTATCAGTTGAATTATTGTATGATGCTGTTTCAGCATTGATAGTGCTTTCGTTATTCTTACCACTGTTATTATCCATGGTGTTATCACTATTCATGCTGCTATCATTACTTCTGCCACATGCTGTTAATGAAAATGTTGTTATTACAGTCACCATAATGACAGTCGTAATAAATTTGATATATGTATTAATTCTGTATATATTCATTTCGCTCTCTCTTATTGTATTTTCTGTATTCTTAATTAAAGTGCTTCTATACGAAATTTATCAGATTCATTATAATCCAATGCCGAAGCTGTCATATATGTGTAACACTCACGCCTGCCTGCTTCTGGCATAATCTCATCAATATGATTCTGTATATATGCTTTATACACATCAGGCTCATATTTTCTATACTGCCTGTCACCACTTATATACTGTATATCAGTAACAACTTTTCCACTTACATATACCCACATTCTAAAGCCGTCCAGTTCTGTCTGGAAACGGAACACACTGTCGTAACCGGATATCTGAATGAATTCACAATTTTTTCTGATTTCTCCACCGGCCGGATTAATGACAGCATCACCAAAACATTTGACATTAATAGCATTAGTGTATGCTGATGTTCTTATCTGTCCGTTGTTGATTACAATTCTGCCTGCATTAAGCATAATACAGTCATATTTCATAACATTGCTGTCCTTGTTATAAGCTGTAATTCTCGAATTATTCTGGACAATAAGATTACCGGCCTCTATGAAAATCAGATCAAGAGTTATGTCAAAATCCGCTGCCTTTCCTCTTGATATATCAACAATACTGTTATCAAGCAGTATTCTGTTAAGAGAATATAATACAAGATTAGCTGATGCGATATTCTGTACAACAAGGTGCGAATTAAGCACTGTCACCATTCCTGCCTCAATATGGTTATGTATTAATATATCTGAATCCTCAATCAGAAGTTCTCCCTCTGAATATATATACATTCCCGGCATAACCTTATTTTTCATTATATTGTCTGTAAACCTGATTTCCTGCGCATCGTCCCTTATGAATACATTCTTAAGAGTTACTGCACCCTTTGAAAATATACGGTTTACACTGTGTATCTCAACATCAGAAGCTGCAAAGCCGCTGCAATAGATGAATGGTATGTTGCCATAAGATGAATCTGCTATTCCTCTAATCTTTACGCCTATTATCTCAACTGACGACCTGCTCCATATCGAATCATGATACATAAGTGTTGCATTGCCCGTTATTCTCATGGCTGTACCGCCGATACCGCCCGCAACAACAGCTCCAATTCCAACCTCTGTTCCTGTCTCAAAAGTCAGCGTTCCATTGCCCTGATTGAGGCATATATACATTTCCCAATCCGTAAAACTTCTTAAGACCTTGAATCCACCATCCCCATAATCAATCACAGGCATTCCTGTAAGTCTCTGAATCAGTGTATATCCATTAGCTGATACCGTATAATTATATGGCAGCCTGCTCATATACGGTCTGCCAGGATACCATTCAAACATATGGGTTTTATTCTTATCTATGCTCCATGTAACACAGTCAAATTTTGCTATCATTGTTTCCTCACTTATATAAGTTAAAAACACTATTTCTTCAGCTCTTCTTACAACATCATTGTCATATAAGGAGGAATGCATATTATTTCATTTTTTACAACCAGATTCCTTGGATGTATTATATAGCATTCTCCTATTCGTTCTTTATATTTATCTTTAAAATTATTCAAAGATGTCGTTCTGTATTTTTTACCCGATTTCACTTCTATAGGAAACATTTTATATTTCAATTTGCTGTTATTAGAAATAATAAAATCTATCTCCATATCATTTCTATGTTTCTCCTGATTATAATGAGTGTAAAAATATAATTTATGACCATTTGCTACTAACATCTGTGCTATTACGTTTTCATAAAGCATACCTTCATTTATTTGTAATCCACCTGCCAATATCTGCTTATATACCTCATCCTCAAGCAACTCATTTTCATCAAATGCGTGACTTAGAAGCAAACCTGTGTCTCCCATATAGCATTTAACATAACTTCTTGTCTCATTTAATGATAATCCAACATTAGGATCATTACACAAAAAACACTCATTGGATATCATAGAATCTGATAACCAGAAGAAAGTTTCCTCATATTGTTCCGCATAACTGCCATCCTGCAGTTGTTTAAACATAACCCTTTTTTCATGTTGTGAAAGAAATCCCGGTATCTGGTCAAAGATAGCAAGCACCTTACTCCTGTATCTTGCATTTATCTTCATTATATCTTCGCGATACAATTTAAGAATATCTCTTTTTTCCCTGTCAGCCTCCGTAAAGTCTTTTTTATTCTCTATAAATGCCACTACAGGCATTGGCATACCACCAACCAGCATATACTGATGAAATAAAATCATTGCCTGATTATGCATACTTCTTTCCAAAGGTTCTTTCTTATCAAAACATTTTCGTATATATTCTATAAGTAATTCTTCACCCAATGCACTTGCAAATTCTTCAAAATCCAATGGATACATATTAATATGACGTTCTTCTGATGGTATAACTATGTCCTTTACATTTTCCTTTATAGATATTAAAGAACCTGTTTCTATATAATCATATCTTCCATCTGCCACTAAGTATTTTATTGCTGCCCTTGCTTGTGGAAACATCTGTACCTCATCAAATATAATAAGCGATTTTCTAGGTATAAGTTTTATTCCAAAATGTGTCTGTAATAACATAAAAAATGTATCAAGGTCATTAATATAACTATTAAAATATTTTTCAACTTCCATATCCTTCTTAGCAAAATCAACCAGAATGTAACTCTCATACTCATTTTTCCCGAACTCTTCACATATTGTTGATTTCCCAATACGACGGGCGCCCTCTATCATTATTGCCTTTTTCCCCTGGCTTTCATTCTTCCAGTCTAAAAGTTTTTTATATATTTTTCTTTTTAATACCATAAGCACCTCACCAGATATACTCATATTCTACATTTATATATTAATTCATTCTTTGATTATACGCAAGTATACCATCCACATCTTATAAGAT
>CAVBPJ010000012.1:0-47572 GCA_963597265.1 Evtepia sp.
TAATGAGCCCTTATAGGGCTAGAACAAACCACCGGCTAAGCCGGTGGTTCTGATTATTTTTTGCTCTTAGAACCAATAGAAAAGATAAGAAGCCGATTGTTCGTATAAGCAGTCGGCTTCTTATCTTTTTTATATATACTCTATGCATAATTAAGTTTAACCACCGCTGGTTGATATGCGTAGGCTATAAATAATTCTACAGATTTTTCTTATAATTATCTCCCCATTCCTGCATTGCAGCAAGAATCGGACGCATGCTTTCACCAAGCTCGCTGAGTGCATATTCTACGCGGGGAGGGACTTCAGGATAAACTGTTCTTGTAATAAGTCCGTCTTCTTCCATAGATCTTAAGGAGTCGGTCAGAACCTTCTGGCTGATTCCTTCAAGGCTTTTCTTTAATTCATTGAATCTCCATGGCCTTGCAAGAAGGTTTCTCATAATCAATAATTTCCATTTGCTTCCAATAAGCTGTACCGTTGTTGCCACAGGGCATTCTGGTAATTCGTCTTTAGTCCGCATGGCGTACCTCCTTCATAAGTTCAAAATGTGATGTAAGTATCAAATACAATATAGGTATTAAATATGATTTAAGTGTTGAATATAATGTAGCATACATATATGCACCTGTCCATAAGTTACAAAAATGTGCCTATGGCACAAAAAAGTGCGTACTTTTCTGATGTTTCATTCACTGTTATTCTAAAAATGCAAACAGGGCATAGCCCATAAATTTATTAACAGGAGGTAATGAAAATGGCATTATCAAACATTTTTGGATGGAGCAAGAAGACAGAGGCACAGCCTTCAGCCGCTTGTGGAACAGCGTGTGGGGCATCAGATAAGCCGGAGGAAAAGCCAGCAGCTTGCGGAACAGCGTGTGGGGCATCAGACAAGCCTGAGGAGAAACCAGCAGCTTGTGGCGCATAACGTCCGGTGGACGTTATCTTTGCGCGGACCGGAGCGGAGCGTAGACCGCAGCGTGCGGAGCGTCAGATAAGTAAGAGAAGTTAAGGAAGGAGTTCGATAGGATGAGTCAGTATAATGGCAGAAAATCATATTTTTCATTTCAGTGGCACATTACAGATGAATGTGACCAGCGTTGCAAACACTGCTATATATTTTCAGGTGAGGGCTGCAAAGAGCTTAAGAGCATGACATGGAATCAAATGAAAGAGGTGGTGGCAAACTGCGAAGATTTCTGTAAAGTGTATAACAGAATACCATATTTTTATATTACAGGCGGAGATCCTATCCTTCACCCTGACTTCTGGAAACTGATGGTATTGTTAAAATCAAAAAACATACCATTTACATTGATGGGAAATCCATTTCATCTTGATGACGACATATGCCAGATGCTTAAAGCCTGTGGCTGTGACAAATATCAGATGTCTCTTGATGGAATGAGAAAAACCCACGACTGGTTCAGAAAGCCGGGAAGCTTTGACCTTACGATTGAAAAAATCGGCTGTCTTAACAGGGCAGGAATAAAAAGTGTGATTATGAGTACGGTATCGAAAACTAATATGAATGAGATACCGGATATTATTGACGAGGTAGTGAAAGCGAAAGTTAAAGTCTTTGCATTTTCGCGGTATGTGCCTACAGGCGGCGAGGTTGACACGAGCATGACCCCGAAGGAGTACAGAAAGCTTCTGGAAATCTGTGACGCAAAGTATAAGGCATATGAAAAGGCAGGGTGTGAGACTTATTTTAATAAAAAAGACCATTTGTGGACTCTGTATGAATATGAGACAGGGCAGTTTAAACTGCCTGAAAATGCAGATAAAGGAATGATTTATGGCGGCTGTAATTGTGGAAA
This sequence comes from Evtepia sp., assembly GCA_963597265.1. Lineage (GTDB taxonomy): Bacteria > Bacillota > Clostridia > Lachnospirales > Lachnospiraceae > Lachnospira. The sequence goes on from CAVBPJ010000012.1 coordinate 1,824, forward strand.
CTGCCATATTACAATCTCTTCAAACGGAGATGTAATGGCATGCAGAAGGGTTACAGACAGTAAGGTTGCAAATGTGTTTGAAGACCGTCTGGCAGATGTGTGGGTCTGTCAGATGGAGAAATACAGGGATTACGACAGATTTGAAAAATGCAGTAAATGTGAATTGAAGGCATGGTGCAGAGGATGTCCGGCAGTTGCTAACGGCACAAGCGGTAATTTCTATGCATCTGACCCACAATGCTGGAAAATAAAAAATGAGATTACAGGGGAGGAATTGTGATGTTAATGGACATTATCATTAAAGCAAGACATTCTATTAGAAAATACACTGATAAGCAGATAAGCCGTGATGATTTGGAAAAGATTCTGGAAGCTGGCAATTATGCGCCTAATGCCGGAGGTGGACAGCGCAGTATGATGGTTGCCATTCATAACAAAGAGATGACGACATATGTTGGAAAGATGAATATGATACATTTTGACCGTACACATCTGGCAGGAAGCTATGTGTCAAAGGAGCAGCCAAGTACAATAGACGACCCATCAATAAAGAATGGATTTTATGACGCACCGACAGTTGTATGCGTATTCTGTCAGGACAACTTTTTGTTCAAGACGGCAGATGCATTCTGCATGATGGAAAATATGATTTTGCAGGCGACAGAGCTGGGAATTGCCTCATGTATCGTTTCAAGGGGTTACGAAACATTTGCATCAGAAGAAGGAAAGAAGCTGATGGAAGAATGGGGCGTGCCGGAAGGTTATGCATGTCAGGGATTCGTGATTCTCGGCTATATTAATGGGGAGCAGCCACACAGCAAGCCTAGAAAGCCGGGCAGGGTTAAGATAATTGAGTAAGGGATAGAGTAGAAGATTATTAAGTAGTAAAACCTACTATTTTGCCGATATGATGTATTTTAGTATGTCAATTTCATCAGTTTTTCCTAGATTAGGGCATGAAATATCCGGGAAAGACCTACTAAATCCAATACATTCAAGAAGCTGGTAGGTTTTTTAAAGAAGAAATTAAGAATTTTCAAGAAAAAAGACCTACGAAAATATATGTAAAAGCTGAGTTGGTGGGTTTTACACCAAATTACGACAAGCCGGTATCGTAAAGCTAGTGGAGAACTCCCCCGCAATATGGTATAACAATAGTAATCATGTATGAAAGAGACGGATTATTATAATGAGAAAGACTATTGCATATTACCATCTTCCGGGGTTGTTTGAATTCTATGAGTTGTACGAAGCATTTTTGCCAATATATCGCAAGCACAGGGAGTATTTCTATGACTGGTGCGAGATTGGCTCAATATATGGTGCGCCGGCGGACTGTATCTGGGGTGGCGGACGGATTGGTTCGGGTGAACATGGTGTGCAGGAAGTCATGAATCTGATGAGTGAGTATGGGATATCGGCAAGGCTGACATTCAGCAATTCACTGCTTCGCGAAGAACATTTAACAGATGAAAAATGTAATGCGTTATGTAAGGCACTTAACGACAGCGAAGGTATGAGCCAAAGCGTCGATAATGGCATGAGCAGAGGTGTGAGCAATAGAGTGAATAACGGCGTGATTGTACATTCCGACCTGCTTGCCAAGTATATCAAGAAGCATTATCCAAATCTTTATCTTGTATCATCGACAACGAAGGTGCTGACGGATTTCAATGATTTTGTGAATGAAGTACAAAGAGAAGATTTCCAGTATGTAGTGCCGGATTTCAGGCTGAATAAAGCATTTGACAAGCTGGAGAAACTGACGGATAAAGAAAAGGATAAAGTGGAATTCCTGTGTAATGAGTGTTGCTGGTTTGGGTGTTACGACAGAAAGAATTGTTATGAGATTGTGAGCCGTCAGAATCTTGGCGAGGAGTGTCCGGATCATGTATGCGTTGCACCGGATTCACAGAGTGGATACCGCTTTTCTAAGGCAATGGAGAATCCGGCATTTATCAGTGTTGACGATATAAGGAATACATATATGCCGATGGGATTTTCCAATTTCAAGATAGAAGGGCGGGGGCTTGGAAGTGCGCTGGTTCTGGAATTCCTGTTGTATTACATGACGAAGCCGGAGTACCAGATACATGTGAGGGAAGAGATATATCTGGATAATATGCTGGATATATTCTAAGAAATACAGCTTAATACAAGAGATACAACTTAATAAGCTATATAAGGCACAGAGCAGATGTGAAAATGAGGCAGCCCATCAGAAATACATTGCTTTGTGTCTTTTTTACTGTCTGAATGCAACTTAGCATGCTTAAAATGCATCTTAGCGATAAGTGTATAGACTTGGGGACGGAAAAAGTATATATATGAATAAAGCATTTGTATAAAAAGAAGAAAGTAAGGGTGATGTTTTGAAATTCACAATAGAACAGATTACAGACAGCAGGGCAGAGGAAGTTCTGGTAAAATGCTGTGATTCACAGGCAGCCTGGGTGGAGAAGGTAAGAAAGGTGGTGTCGGCACAGAATACAGTTGGCGTGTATAAAAATGGTGCATTTTACAGGCTTGAATTGTCGGATATATATTATTTTGAAGTGGTTGACGGGAATTCATTCATATATGGGAACAGTGATGTATATGTATCGCATGAGAAGCTTTATGAATTCGAGAAGCAGAGTCAGGGAATGGCGTTTTTCAGGTGCAGCAAATCCATGGTTCTGAATGCAGATAAGGTTGAGTACATAAAACCGTCAGTTTCAGGAAGATTCGAAGCGGTGCTGACCAATGGGGAGACGGTTATTGTTTCTCGAAAATATGTATCAGAATTAAAACGCCTGTTAGGAATGTAAGGAGAAATGTATGGATAGATTAATGATGTGGGTGAAACGGTATGTCACACTGTGCGGAATTCTTATGATATGTTCGTTCTTCATGTGCCTGTTTTTTGACCCGACAAGAAAGCTGAATCTTGTGACATATTTTGGACAGTGTCTTTTGCTGGCGTTCATAGCTCTAGCTTCGCTGGCAGTTTACTACTCGGAGGAAGAATTGTCGCAGAAAGCATGGTGGATAAGGACGATATTACATTTGTTATTACTTGAAATAATACTGCTGCCACTGGCGCATCACTGGCAATTCTGGTTTGATGCAAGAGACGCGGTTGTATATGCCATATTTATCCTGATTGGAAAAGTATTCTGGCATATAGTTGATTATAGTAAAAATGTAAAGACAGCAGCAGATGTTAATAAAAAGCTTAAGGAAAGAAGAAATAATATGATAAAGGAGAGTAAGGTTATATGAAAAGATTATTATACGCAGCAACTTTAGTTGCAGTAATTGGTTTGGTAGGATGTGGAAGCAAAGTGGATGATAAGGAAACTTCAATGGTAAATAATATGGTTACACAGACAACTACTAAGAAAGAAGAGGCACAGAGCAGTACATCAGCAGAAGAAAAGACTTCAGCGGAAAAGACAACAGAAGAAGCCGTCGATATAACAGGAATTAACCCATATGCAGTTAAAGAAATCCAGAGTGCTTTAGATGAGATTAATGCAAATGTATCAGCAGACGATAAGGCAGATTCAGACAGTGTCATAAAGCAGGCGGTAAGTTTAAGAGCGCTGGCAGCAGGCAATTCACTTGTCGAAGAACAGGTTGAGCGTGTGGTTAAGAACTGGAAGCAGAATAATAAAGCAGCGGACTTTAGTAAGAAATTATCGCTCGTATACACAGAATATGAGAAGCTTGGAACTTCAAGTGCAGAAGCTGAACTGAGTAAAATAGGACTTTCACTGCAGGGACATGAATATTGCGGTAATGGTAATCTGGATATGGTAGAATGGATTAATAAATACATGAAGTAAATTGAAGTAAATATGTAAGTCAGGAGAACAGCAGTGAAGATTACAATACTTGATATCTCCCCAGATGAAGAGGACGAGATAATAATAAAATGTCATTCCATAAGTGACGATGTTAATAATCTTATATGCAGACTGAAACAGGGAAACCGCAAGATTGCCGGATATGATAAGAATGGAATCTGCATGCTGGACGCAGAGGAGATATATTATTTTGACACAATAGATAACAGGGTGTTTGCTTATGGTAAGAAAGATGTCTATGAGGTCAAAGAAAAATTATATCAGCTTGAAGAATTTCTTGTTTCATATCATTTTATGAGAGCGTCTAAATCAATGGTTCTCAATCTTAACAAGATAAAACATTTGTCTCCGGCATTCGGAGGCAGATTCGAAGCCTTACTGGAAAATGATGAGAAAGTGATTATATCAAGGCAGTATGTGCCGGTGCTTAAAGAACGGCTTGGCTTGTAAGGAGGAACTATGATTAATAAGATAAAAGTATTAATAGATTTGTATGCAAAGATTACATTAGGCGTGCTGTTTGCAGCAGCATTCTACATATCAGTACTCTGGGGGCTGGACGCGCAGATAAGCGTCAGAATATTATGGCAGATTCTTATAGTATCTGCGGTATGCACCGTTCCGATTCTGATGTTCCCGACGGACGGCGAAAGAGAACTGTCCAAGAACGGAATGTTAATAAGAAGAATTATATATTTTGTGTTCGTCAATTGCGCAGTTCTTGGACTTGGCGGGCTGTTTGGATGGTTTATCATAGGAAAGCCTGAAACTGTGGCGTTAATGGAGTGCATGATTATTGTGGTGTATGTGATTGTAAATGCGGTATGCTATATCAATGATAATGCTGCGGCAAGAAATATGAACAGAAAACTTGAAGAGATGAAGAAGAGTAATTCTCATTAAGGAGGGTTTATGTCGGATATTATTAAGATAGAACATCTGAATAAATGTTTTGGCGATGTGAAGGCAGTTAATGACTTAAGTTTCCGCGTAAAGAAGGGAGAATTGTTCGCATTTTTAGGTGTAAATGGTGCGGGAAAGAGCACAACAATTTCTATTATATGCGGACAGCTTCGTAAGGATAGTGGAAATGTGTGGATTAAGGATAAAGACGCAGAGCGGGCAGGCAGTGAAACAAAGAGAATGCTTGGAGTTGTGTTTCAGGACAGTGTTCTTGATAAACCTCTTACAGTTAAGGAAAATCTGAAAAGCAGGGCTGCATTATATGGAATTACCGGAAATGCATTTGAAAAAAGACTGGCAGAACTCGTCGAGATACTTGATTTCGGAGATTACATTAACAGACCGGTTGGTAAGCTGTCAGGCGGACAGAGAAGAAGAATTGATATTGCCAGGGCGCTTATTCACAGACCTGAGATACTGATTCTTGACGAGCCGACAACCGGGCTTGACCCGCAGACAAGACTTCTTATATGGAATGTTATTGAGAGGCTTCGTACAGAGGAGAACATGACGGTATTTCTTACAACTCATTACATGGAGGAGGCGGCAAGTGCCGGATATGTTGTGATTCTTGATAAGGGAAGTATCGTGGCAGAGGGAACGCCTTTGGAATTAAAGAATGAATATGTTCAGGACACGATATCTCTGTATGGGGTTACGGAGGACGAGATTAAGTCTTTGGGAACAGAGTACAAAGCAATTCGTGATGGTTACAGGATTCGGGTTAAGAATACGCTTGAAGCTACGAAAATGATAGTGAAACATCAGGAGATATTCCGCGATTACGAGGTCGTAAAAGGCGGCATGGATGATGTATTTCTTGCTGTGACCGGAAAAATACTGGGAGGTGGTCAGTGATGAAAGAGATAGCAGCACTTGTAAGCAGAAACAGAAAACTCTTTTTTAAGGACAAAGGAATGTTGTTCTCATCAATGATAACTCCGGTAATTCTTATCGTTTTGTATGCAACATTTTTAGCAAATGTATACAAAGACTCCTTCGTTTCTGCAACCAAAGACATGATTGCTTTATCAGACAAAGTTATTAATGGCACAGTGGCAGCACAGTTAGCTGCGGCACTTCTTGCAGTAAGCTGTGTGACAGTTACATTCTGCGTCAATCTTACGATGGTGCAGGACAGAGCCAGCGGAGCAAGAAAAGATTTTGATGTTTCGCCTGTAAGCAAAACTAAGATATATATTGGATATTTCTTATCGACAGTGCTTAATTCACTTATGGTTAATGGCACGGCGCTTGCATTATGTCTGCTTTACATACTGAAAATGGGCTGGTATATGAGTGCGTCAGATGTAATATTTATCATACTGGATATGATTCTGCTCGTGTTATTCGGAAGCACGCTTTCAAGTATTGTAAGTTATCCGTTAAAGACGCAGGGGCAGTTGTCGGCAGTCGGAACTATTGTAAGTGCAGGATATGGCTTTGTGTGCGGTGCATACATGCCAATATCTAATTTTGGTTCAGGGCTGCAGAAGGTATTGTCTTACCTTCCGGGAACATACGGAACTTCTCTGATTAAGAATCACATGCTTAACGGAGTGTATAAAGAGATGGCGGACATAGGAATGCCGTCAGAAGCGGTTACAGTGATAAGGAACACTCTCGACTGCAATCCTGTATTCAGAGGGCATGTCGTGAGCGTGCCACAGATGTATTTAATCATGGCTGGGAGTATAGTTGTATTCGGAGCAGCTTACCTTCTGATTATCATGATTCGCGAAAGATAATTGAATATATTAAAAATGAATATATTGAAAATGTGAGAGCATAATAAATATTATCGGCAAAATGTAACGGGATTTCATGGCACGAAAACTTGTTATATTTTGCCGATAGCTTTATGATTGGGATATAATGATTGAGAAGGGAGCATAAATATGCCAACAGTTGTAATTACAGGCTCAACAAGGGGATTTGGACTTGAGCAGGCAAAGGAATTTAAAAAGACGGGATTTAATGTGGTTCTGTCTGGAACAAGTGAGAAGAATCTTAACGCTGCATTAGAAAAGGTACAGGCGGTATGTCCTGGTAAATCAGAGGTTATCGGTACAATATGTAACGTTACGGATTGTGAAGCAGTCCAGAGGTTATGGGATACTGCTAAAGAAAAATTCGGTAAAATAGATATATGGATTAATAATGCCGGAGTCAATCAGCCTGATAAGCCAGTGTATGAGCTGACAGATAAGGAAATTGAATTCATGCTTGATACTGACCTTAAAGGAACAATATATGGTTCTAAGACTGCATTTGCAGGAATGAAAGAACAGGGTGAGGGTCAGATATTTAATGTTGAGGGTTACGGCTCTAATGACGCCATGATGACAGGACTTACGCTTTACGGAACAACCAAGAGGGCTGTTACATATTTTACGCAGGCACTTGCAAAGGAAAGCAGTGACATTACGAATGGTGCAGTTAAGGTTGGAAGACTTGCACCCGGCATTATGCTGACAGACTTCCTTAATACAGCCAATGGTGGGAATACACATTTTGAACTGCCGGAGAAAACCAAGAAGGTATACAGCATATTGGGTGATTACCCTGAAACTATCGCCAGATATGTTGTACCACGAATGATTGCTAATAAGAAGAATAATGCGAGAATTATCTGGCTGACGAATAGAAGGGCATTCTTTAAGTTCCTGACTGCGGGACGGAATAAGAAGGAGCTTTAAAAACACGATTTAAGTATCTCCGCAAAATCTTCAATATAATATCCTGAGTTATCCTTTTTCCAGAAAGCGCAATATGTTTTTCTTATTGGTTCGTCGTTTCTGGTAAGAGGGATACGGCTTACGGCGGTATCAAACCACACCTGTTCGCCAATCACATCTACAGGAAGATAGCCCTGTCCTGTGATTAGCTTCAGACGGGCTTCCTGTATATTGTCTGCAAACAGGAAAGGACCTTTAAGTCCGATAATTTTCTCATAATAGTTCTGTTCTTCCTTCTGTCCAGCCTGATTCATTACAAGAATACATGGAGTGTTCTTTAAGTCGTCAGTTTCCAGATGTGTTAATCTGCTGAGAGGATTCTTGGAAGACAACTCAATATACAGTCTGCTTTCTGCGAGTATCTGATTATTGTATGTGTCAGAAAATGCGCGGCGCTGGTCGTTTAATGCGAGGTCAAGAGTATCATTTTCCATTGCATAATACAATTCTTCATGGCTTCCGGTCACAATCTGGACATCAACGGTTGGATATTTCTCAGAAAATATGGAGATAGCTTCTGATAATTCATTGCCATAGTATCCTTTATAATAGCCAATTCTTATAACAGCATTATCATTGTCAGCAATCCGCTTGGTTTCACGGACTAACTGTTTGATATCGCCTGTAATAATCAGACTTTTTCTATAAAAATGTTCACCTGCCGGAGTGAGCGAAAAAGTACGGTTGTGTCTTTCTAAAAGCTGTACTCCAAGTTCATCTTCAAGCTTTTTAATCTGTTGTGAAATTGCTGACTGCGACACATTGCATTGTTCAGCAGCCAGATAAAAATTTCCTTTTTCAATAACAGCCTGTAAATATTCTATTTGTCTGAGAAACATAAGGACCCTCCACATTAAAGATTAGAATAACTTATTGATATATAAAGTATAAGGGAAAGATTGAGAAGTTTCAATACATTATTATTAACTTTCATAGAAGGATAGGAATATATTGAAGAAATCGGACATGAGAAAAATGTTATGATATAATCAGCATATAAGGAAATATGCTTTGAAAATGTGAGTGAATACGAATAAATTAATATGAGTAAAACAGAAATGGATAATAATTATGATTATTAATACAGGCATGAGGACGGATATTCCGGCTTTTTACAGCAAATGGTTTATAAACAGAATAAAAGAGGAATATGTACTTGTTCGAAATCCATACAATCCTGAGCAGATAACGAGATATAATCTGAGTCCACAGGTGGTAGACCTGATTGGATTCTGCACGAAGAATCCTGAGCCAATGCTGCCATATATGGATATGTTAAAACCATATGGACAATACTGGTTTGTGAGCATTACTCCGTATGGCAGAGAGATTGAACCGTATGTTCCTGAGTGGAAAAATGTCGTGGAGAGTTTCAGAAAGCTTAGTGAGATAGTCGGCATAGACAGTATTGGCTGGAGATATGACCCGATATTCATATCAGAGACTTACACGGTAGAGAGACATTTGCATGATTTCGAGCAGATGGCGTCAAAGTTAGCAGGATACACGAAAACATGTGTTATCAGTTTTATAGATATATACTCTAAGGTGTCACGCAATTTTCCAGAGGTGACAAATGTGTCTAAAACGGACAGATTACTTCTTGGAAAAGAACTGATTCATATTGCGAATGGATATGGAATGACAGTAAAACCGTGTGCAGAAGGAAATGAATTGGAAGCCTATGGTGCAGACTGCAGCGGCTGCATGACGCTTAATACATATGAGACAGCACTTCATTGTCATCTGGACGCACCTAAGAAGAAAGGCGCAAGAAAAGAGTGCGCATGTTATCTTGCGTGTGATATAGGTGCTTATAACACATGCGGACATCAGTGCAGATATTGTTACGCCAATTACAGCAATGAACTGGTGAGACAGAATATGCAGAAACACAATCCTGATTCACCGCTGCTTATTGGAGATACACAGCCTGATGATGTGATTCATGAGGCTGAGCAGAAAAGCTGGAAGGATATGCAGATGTCGATATTTGACTATATGTAATGTCTTTAAAATGTATATACAGATATAATGTAACCATTGCAATTACAACCATCATCTGCTATGATGTCTCTGAAAAGAGGTGTAATTATGCAGATTTCAAGTAGATTTACAATGGCAATTCATATGTTTGCATGTATAGATACATTTTCAGACCAGAAGATGACGAGTGATTTCATGGCTGCCAGCATTGGCACGAATCCGGTTATTGTAAGAAAACTGTTGCAGCAGCTTAAGGCGGCTGGTCTGATTGAGGTTTCAAGGGGAACTGGCGGTGTTACGATTACAAGGCCGCTTGATAAGATAACATTTCTTGATGTGTATAAGGCGGTGGAATGTGCGCCGGACGAGGAACTGTTTCACTTTCATGAGAATCCTAACCAGAAATGTCCAGTAGGAAAGAACATACACAGAGTGCTTGACAACAGATTGTTAAAAGTTCAGAAGGCAATGGAAGATGAGCTTGCGTCAATGACTCTCGCTGATGTAAAGACTGATGTTGACAAGTGCATAGAGAATATGTAATAGAAAATAATTAACAGATTAAGGCTTCAGATTAACACTCTGAAGCCTTTTTTGCCCTCTTGATAAGATGTAACCAAAAAAGTTACAAAAGTTTTGATGTAACTATTGACATTACAACAACACAATGTTATATTATCAACTGTCAGATGTAACAATTGAAGTTACAACGAATAATAAAACAAATGTTACAACATTTTCAAGGAGGTACATAACATGCAGAAAGTAGTAGAATTTTTAGAGAAGAACCCGGTTCAGTATTTGGCAACAGTAGGCCGTGATGGAAAGGCAAAGTGCCGTCCATTTATGTTCTGTTTCGAGCAGGACGGAAAACTCTGGTTCTGTACTAATAACACAAAGAATGTATATAAGGATATGCTTGAGAATCCAGAGGTTGAGGTGTCAGTTTCATCTCCAGAGTACGCTTGGATCCGTCTTCACGGCAAGGCTGTATTTGAGAATAATATGAGCGTTAAGGAAGGCTGTATGAATAATCCTATCGTCAAGGGACAGTATCAGACAGCAGATAATCCAATATTTGAGGTATTCTATCTTGAGAATCCACATGGCGTAATTGCTGATTTTTCTGGAAATCCACCTTACGAATTCTAATCTGAGTGGGAAAGATTAGATTACAAGTCCCGCAGGAAACGAAATCCTGTGGGACATTTTTGGTTATAGAAACATTTTTACAGAGAGTATTGAAGGAGGTTGCAACATATGACAAAGAACGATTATTTAAGAATTCTTGTTGAAGATATACATTCTGCCACAGTGGCGACAATCGGGGGAGATGGGCATCCGCAGACGAGAATTATAGACATGATGTATTATGACGAGGCAGGAGTGTATTTTCTTACTGCAAAGGGCAAGGAATTCTATGAGCAGCTTATGAAGCAGCAATATGTTGCAATATCGGCAACTAAGGAAAAGATTGCTGTGTCACTTCGTGGAAATGTGAAGAATATCGGAAAGAAGAATCTTGATATTATGTTTGAGAGGAATCCGTATATGAAAGAGATATATCCCGGTGATACAAGAGAGGCAATAGAAGTGTTCTGGCTGTATAAGGCAAAAGGGGAATATTTTGATATCTCAGTACCTTCAAAGATAGTGCGTGATTCCATAATAATTGGTGATGAGGATATGGCAATGACAGGGTATGTTGTTAAAGAGGGGTGTATCGGCTGTAAATTATGCTATTCGGTATGTCCGCAAAAATGTATCGACATAACTTCCAAGCCTGTATCAATTATCCAGAATCACTGCCTTCATTGTGGAAGATGTGCAGAAATATGTCCTAAAAGGTGTATTAAGAAAATATAATTATATTTTGTAGGTACAATTAGCTCACTCCAGAATGCAATATATTGCATTCTGGAGTGAGTCGTGTTATACTGACCACATGGAGGTGATATATATGCCAGTTCCAGTTAATTATAAGGCTGAAAAACAGCTATCAGCAAAGGAACGAGCTTTTCAACAGATTCAGGAATGGATTATTGATGGAACTCTTGTACCGGGAGAGAAGATTAATGATGTGGATTTAGCGAATGCTATTAATATAAGCCGTACACCTGTAAGGGAAGCCCTTCAGATGCTTAGTCAGCAGGGGTTTGTATCTATGAAGCCGGGAGTTGCTACTTATGTTAATGAATCGAATCCGGACGAATTGTATAAGCTTTTGCCACCACTTGCTGCACTACAGGCACTTGCAGCAGAGATATCGGCGTCAAATATGGATTCAGATACACTTAACAGTTTAAAGAATCTGAATAATAACTTTAAGAAAGCACTGATTGAAAAGGATTATTATACAGCGCTGAAGCATGATGAACTTTTTCATAAAATAATTGTTGATAAATGTGACAATTCTTATCTGTCTAACATGACTGAAATGCTACAGGCTCATGTGCGAAAACTGTTTTTTCAGAAAGCAATTATACTGACAATGGATTCTGTGAAGGAACATGATGAGCTGATACAGGCATTTATACAGAAGAATTCGGAAGAGGCATCTAAGATAGCCAAAGAAAACTGGATGCGTCCAATAGAAGAATATTTAAAATTAAAGAAATAAACAACTGGAGGAATTAGAGATGAATGTTAATGATGAAAAATGCGTCATAGTAGTTGATGAGGGAATGGAAATAGGTGTTATTGCAAATGTTACGGCAATCCTATCAATTTCACTGGGAAAACTACGCCCGGATATCTCAGGGGATGATACGATTGATGCTGAAAATCATATACATTCAGGGCTGATACAGGTGCCAGTCCCAGTTTTGAAGGCTTCTGCAGATAAAGTAGCAGAAATACGAAACAGATTATTTGCAGATGAATTTGACGATGTTTCATGTATTGATTTTACTAATGTAGCACAGGAATGTATGACATATACTGATTATACAGACACAATGAAGCATTCAACAAAAGATGATTTGATGTATATGGGGATTGCGATGGTAGGTAATAAGAAGAAAGTAAATAAGCTGACAGGCAGTCTTGGCTTACTTCGATAATAGGCGGTGATGAATGAAATGGAAAATAGGACTAAGGGACATTTATCAGCACTGCTCACTATTGCAATATGGGGCTCTACATTTATTGCAACCAAGATATTACTGGTTGATTTTCAACCGGTAGAAATTTTATTCGTTAGATTTGTGATTGGATTTCTGGTGCTTTTGATTGCAGCACCAAGAAGATTGAAAACAACTGGCTGGAAACAGGAACTTACATTTGCGGCAGCAGGACTATGCGGAATTTTTTTGTATTATTTATTGGAAAATATTGCGCTTACTTATACACTCGCATCTAATGTGGGGGTTATTGTATCAATTGCACCATTCTTTGTTGCGATACTTTCACAGATTTTTATGCGCTCTGAAGAAAAGCTTCATATACGATTTTTTATTGGATTTATTGTTGCAATGGCAGGAATTATGTGTATCAGTTTTAATGGAACACAGATGAAGTTAAATCCTGCTGGCGATATTCTTGCTATAGCTGCGGCTGTTGTGTGGGGCTTTTATTCTATATTAACAAAGCGTATTAGCAGTTATGGGTATTCGGTTCTGTTATCAACCAGGAGAACATTTTTTTATGGCATATTATTCATGATACCAACATTATTTATATTTAATGTACATATGGATTTCACGAGATTTGCAAATGTAACATATCTGTTGAATTTCCTGTATCTTGGAGTTGGTGCGTCAGCAATCTGCTTCGTTACATGGAATTATGCAGTTAAAGAGCTTGGTGCAGTAAAGACAAGCGTATATATTTATATGATTCCTGTCATAACAGTAATTACTTCAGTTATTATTTTACATGAGAAACTTACTGTGTTATCTGTTATAGGAACACTTTTAACACTTGCAGGATTATTCCTGTCAGAACGAAAAGAAAAAATATAGTGAGAAAACTACCTGCTATCTGATATAATGAGCGTTAGAGAGGGGGAGCATGCTTGCATGCTCATCCCGAACGGCGAATGGCGATTATGTCAGAAGCAGGTAGTTTTAATTTTAATTAAATAATAAATGCATACAATTAGTGGAGGCAGAATAGATGAAAATATATGAGATTCAGGACAGAACACAGGAGTTAATGAACAGACTTTTAGATATATGGGAAAATTCTGTCCGCGCAACGCATCTTTTTCTTTCAGATGAAGAAGTAAATAATATCAAACAATATGTGCCACAGGCTTTAGCAGGAGTAGAACATCTGATTATTGCCGATAATGAGTCAGGTCAAGCAGCTGCATTTATGGGAATAGAAAACAACAGACTGGAAATGCTGTTTATCTCAGATGATGAGAGGGGAAAAGGAATCGGTAAACAGCTTCTTCTATATGGAATAAGTAATTACGGAGTGCAGGAACTTACTGTAAATGAGCAGAATCCGCAGGCAATCGGTTTTTACGAGCATATGGGGTTTAAGACATATAAAAGGACAGAATTGGATGAGGAGGGTAATGCGTATCCGTTGTTGTATATGAGATTGGGGGCTTAACATGAAAAGAAGAAAACACATTTGCATTATTATTGCGCTGTTTGTAATCATGTGTATTGCGGCGCTGGCAGCTTTTATACTAATCCGTAGCAGGAAAACATCACCGGCAAGGCTGCCGGATTTGTCAAAGAAGTATGAGCAGTTTCACAGTAATGTTGATATGGATAATGACGGGCTGGATGACCAGGTGGATATACTACAAGGAGTTAAGGATTATATTAATACGAAGCCTGTGTATAAGAGTCAGTATTATAGTGGAGGATATCCTGATGATGGATATGGAGTATGCACAGATGTTGTTGCATTTGGTTTGAAAGCGGCAGGGTATGACCTTATGAATCTTGTAGCGAAGGATATCGAGGAGAAACCTGATGATTATAATATTGAGAAACCAGATAAGAACATTGATTTCAGAAGGGTGCGGAATCTGAAGGTGTTTTTTAAAAATCATACGCAGAGTTTGACTCTTGATATATCAGATGTGGAAGAATGGCAGGGGGGAGACATAGTGATTTTTGAAAATCATATTGGCGTTGTGTCAGACAGGAGAAACAAAAATGGCGTGCCATATGTATTCCATCATTACAGTGCAGAGCAGAAAAGCTATGAGGAGGATATTCTTCCGACATGGACGGATGTTGTGGGGCATTACAGGTGGATTTTGACAGAGTGAGATGCAAACTCCCTCATGAAAGTGTAAGATGATTGGTGAAAGTGGCTCATAAAAATGTAATAAACACAAGAAAAGTGCCTCATAAAAATGTAAAAAATACAAAAAAGTGGCTCATAAAAGTGCAAAACGGGTGTATAATATAACCATAAAACATATGGAGGTTTATTATATGGGATATTTAACCAGAAAAGCAGATTCCTTTTTAATTGAATGGAAAAATAATGCTGACAGATATCCTTTAATTATAAAAGGGGCAAGACAGGTTGGAAAAACAGAAACAATAAGAAAGTTTGCAGAAGCAAATTATAAAAGCCTTGTTGAGATTAATTTTATAACAGAGCCGATGTATAAAGCTATTATTGAAGAAGGATTTTCAGCAGACAGCATTGTTAAACTTATAAGCAGAATTGATCCATCAAAGCATTTTGAACAGAATAATACATTGATTTTCTTTGATGAAATTCAGGATTTTCCTGAAATAGCAACAGCACTTAAATTTTTTAAAGAAGATGGCAAATATGATGTTATATGTTCAGGTTCATTACTGGGAGTGCAGTATAACAGAATAGCAAGCATAAGTGTCGGATACAAGACAGATTACCAGATGTTTTCAATGGATTTTGAGGAGTTTTTATGGGCTAAAGGATATTCAGAAGATGTAATATCGGATATGTTAAAGCATATGCTGGAGGTTAAGCCATTTACCGAACTGGAGCAGAATATTTTTTCTAATCTATTCTTAGAATACTGTATTCTTGGCGGAATGCCGGCAATTATTGATAATTATATTAAGAAAGGCACATTTGAAGGATCTCTGGAATTACAACACCAGTTGCTTACAGATTATGAGAGTGACATTGTAAAATATGCGGAAGGGCTGGATAAAGCTAAAATTCTTAGTGTATACAGGTCAATACCGGCGCAGTTAGCAAGAGAAAATAAAAAGTTTCAATATTCTAAGGTTGCCAAAGGCGGCAGGTCTAAGGATTATATGGGCTGTATAGAGTGGTTGAAAGATGCCGGTCTTATTAATGTATGTAATTGTCTTGAATTTCCGGAGCTGCCATTGAAAGGCAATATAGATGAGAATAAGTATAAAGTATATATTTCTGACACGGGACTACTGGTTGCCAGCCTTGATGATGAGTCACAGATAGATTTGCGTGCCAATAAGAATATGGGGATTTACAAAGGAGCGCTTTATGAGAATTTTGCAGCGGAAGCATTGGTAAAGCAAGGGTACGGATTATATTATTATTCCAAGGATAATTCTACATTGGAAGAAGATTTCTTTATTCGTAGTGCCAATGAGCTTATACCTGTTGAAGTCAAAGCCAATACTAATCAGTCAAAATCCATGAATCAGTTAATCAATGGTAAATCATATAAGGATATTAAGCACGGAATAAAGTTCACAACGGGAAATATAGGAATGAGTGAGAGCATTGTAACAATGCCGTATTTCTGCACATTTTTATTGAGAAGATATATGGAAAAACAGAAGTTTTTCGAATAGTTTCATAATTGAATATTGGGGGGGACGCAGCACGCATGAGAATAAAAAATGATTTCAAAACCGCAGAATACTATCAGAGCAATCTTGACCGTATTCAGAATAATATATTCCGTTACAGGCAGATACTTGAAAAAGAAGAGCGAGCATATCTGTATGTAAGTATTCAGGAGGATATGAAGGACATTGTCCAGTTAAAATACATTCTCGGATATGAGATATCTGATATCAGGGAGCAGGTCAGGGCGTATATTAAGGCACTGAAGGAATCGTGTGAACATTCAAAAAATCCGATTACATACAACCAGATGGCATATGCACTTTCGTATGCATATTTATTCGGAATTGATTCTGAAGAGGTGGAGTTTGTCAATCATTACAAAATGCCGGAGAGCTTTGTTGATATAATGCTTGATATTATTAGAAATGTGATGTTTAATGGCAGAGCGTATTCGGATAAGACATTTTACAATAAAGACACAGGCTTTAATGGAAACAGTACTAAGTCGAAGGGCGGAATAGTTGATGTGTACAATGCACCTCAGGAGGAGCGGACACAACTGTTTGAGAAGTATCTTTCAGACGTGAAGCATAAGCATCATAAGAAACTCATTAATAATTATAAGACACTTACAGAGGACAGGTATCTGTATCTTCCATATGATTTTCTGTTGACAGCTGTGGCAAAGGCGCTGAATATAGATAAAGAAAAGATTAAGGATTCAGTGTGCATTGCTGATGAATTACTTTAATAAGTGTTAAAATGTGACATTTTTATAATCATGGAGACAACTGTATGACAATGAAGAAAAGAATTTTCATATCCAATACAATAATGGTGCTTATATCGCTACTAATTCTATTAGCGGTTGGCGGTATATGTGCGAAAATGTTTAAATCACAGATTCTTGATATTATCCAGCAGAATTCTGAGTTGTCAGATAATGCATATGATGTGCAGACAATTCTTATGGAACAGCAGGAGAGTCCTGACACATGGGTGAGTCTTGAGAGAAAATTATCTGACTATGGGTTTGAATTGTATGTGTCGGACAGCAATAAGGACAAAGTGTATTCTAATGCAAGACCAAGTGAGCTTGAGTGCATAGAACAGCTTGAAAAGAGTGAAATTGATTCTGATATTGTCAAATTATACAGCATGGAGCGTGTTACGATTGCCAGATGTATTGTAAATGTATCAGGGCAGAATTATACAGTCTATGCTGCAAACAGTTCACCGGATAATCTGATGTGGGGAATAGACCGTGGCGTATTGGAAATGTTTTTTATAGTATTTATTGTAGCGGGAATTGTTGTAATTGCGGGATTGCTGTTATGTTGTCAGATATTTACAAGGTGGATGATTAAAAGAATCATGCGCCCGGTTGATGAATTAAATCAGGGTGCGGAAAGAGTTATGAATGGCAACCTTGACGAGCCGGTTGTTTATAATGAAGATGATGAGTTTGGCGTAGTATGCAATACATTTAATGAGATGCAGAAGAATCTTAAAGAAGGCATGGAGAAGAACGAAAGGTATGAGCGGGCGAGAACAGAGATGGTATCTGGTATATCGCACGACCTGCGTACTCCATTAACTTCCGTCAAAGGCTTTATAAAGGGCATGATAGACGGCGTTGCCAACACACCGGAAAAGCAGGAGCAGTACTTAAAGATATCCTACAAGAAAGCGTGTGATATGGAGGTGCTTTTACAGAAATTATTTTTCTTCTCAAAACTTGAAACTGGCAATATGCCTTTTTATCCGCAGAAAATCAGCATCAATGAATGGATAGACAGATATGCACAGGACAAGCAGATAGAATGTGATGAGAAAAATTATTCAATTATGGTTAAATATAGTGAGCCGGAAAGCACTATAATGGCAGATTCGGAGCAGTTAAAGCGCGTGTTTGATAATCTTATTGAAAACAGTCTGAAATATGCAGACGCAGATGACTTGAAGATTACAATATCAGCGAAAAACTTTGGAAAAGAGACACATTTGTATATAAGTGATAATGGTGCAGGAGTTGATGAGGACAAGCTTCCACACATATTTGAGCAGTTTTACAGGGGTGATGAGGCGAGAAACAGCAAGAATGACGGAAGCGGTCTTGGCTTGTATGTGTGCAGATATATTGTGGAGCAGCAGGGCGGTGAAATTAAGGCATACAATAATAATGGACTGACAGTGGAGATTATCTGGAATAATGTGGAAGGGGAGTGTGAAGCAGATGTCTAAGATATTGATTGTGGAAGATGATGAGGAAATAGCACTTTTAGAGAGGGATTACCTTGAAATCAATGGCTATGAGGTTGAGGTAAGACCTGAAGGAAACGGCATATCGGATATAATTCTTAACGGTGGATATGACCTGCTTATACTTGACCTTATGCTGCCGGGAGTGAGTGGTTATGATATATGCAGGCAGATAAGGGAAAAGGTTGATTTTCCTATTCTTATGGTTACCGCAAAGACTGAAACGATAGATAAAGTCAGGGGACTTGGACTTGGTGCAGACGATTACATAACCAAGCCGTTTGACCCGGCGGAGCTGGTTGCAAGGGTTGGTTCACATCTTGCACGCTACCAGAGACTTACTCACATTGCAAATGCTGTGGCAGAAGAACCAGACAACGCAGATGAGAACACAATTGTAATAGGTGATGTGAGAATCCAGACAAAGAGCTGGAAAGTATTTAAGGGGGCGGAAGAAATCAAATTTCCTCACAGAGAGTTTGAGTTGTTGAAGTTTCTTGCCATGAATCCCAACATTGTGTTCTCAAAAGAACAGTTATTTGAAAAAATATGGGGCTATGACTATGTTGGCGACAGTGCAACAGTAACTGTGCATGTCAACAGAATCCGTGAGAAAATCGAAAAAGACCCTAAGAATCCGAAGATTATAGAAACGGTGTGGGGCGCAGGCTACCGCCTGAACATGTAACAATACGCTTGTAGGACAATATATAAAACATGCTAATTGTAGAATCGTTTAGAAAATGTTTATAACTTATCATTAGTTTGTTTAGCTGTGTGAGTTAAATTATCTTTGAAAAAAGATATGGAGGTCACACATGATTAGACAATTTATAAACGGTGTCTGTATGGCACTCGCAGACAGTGTTCCGGGTGTTTCAGGCGGAACAATTGCTTTTATACTTGGATTTTACGATAAATTTATAGGAAGCATTAACGATTTGTTCTATGAAAAAGGAGAAAAGCGGAAAGAAGCATTTATATTCCTAATAAAGCTTGGTATAGGCTGGATTGTCGGAATGGGGGCAGCAGTGCTTGTATTAAGCAGTGCATTTGAAAAACATATTTACTTTGTAAGCTCACTTTTTATGGGATTTATCATTGCTTCAATCCCGCTTGTAATTAAACAGGAAAAAGAGGCTTATACAGGACATATTGCAAATGTGGTATTTGCACTGATAGGTGCTGCGGTTGTGGTTGGAATTACATTTCTTAATAAGACCAGCTTTATGACGGGGCTGGATCTGGCTAAGCTTAGTATTCCTATTGCAATATATATATTTATTGCCGGTATGGTTGCAATATCAGCTATGTTCCTGCCAGGTATATCAGGCTCGACATTATTATTGATATTTGGTCTGTATCTGCCTGTAATATCTGGAATTAAAGAACTTCTGCACATGAACTTTTCAGTATTTCCAGCGTTATGTATATTTGGAGTTGGTGTTATCGCAGGAGCATTAAGCGTTGTTAAAGGAATAAAGGTGTGCCTTGATAAACACAGATCAAAGACTATGTATACAATTCTCGGACTTATGGTTGGTTCGTTGTATGCGATAGTTATGGGACCTACAACATTAAAGACCCCTGAGCCTGCATTGTCTGTAAGTACTTTCAGCATAATTGCATTCATAATTGGAATTGTGATTGTTGCAGGATTACAGTTTATGGGAAGCAGAAAGAGTATTGTAAAATAATATAAAAAAGATTAAGCGATATTGTATGAATTTACTTATATACAATATCGCTTTTTATGTGGTAATATAAGAAAGCATTTGAGGTGACTTATACAATAGTCACGCGTGATGTGAAATTTAATATAAGGACAAAAGATTAATGAAGAGATTAACAGCGCTGTTGTGCGGGATAATACTGACCATTATGAGTTGTTTTCCAGTATATGCACAGTCTGTGCCACAAGAGGATACTCCTGATTATAAGGTGTCATATTATGCTTTCGATTGTTACAACATGAAGGATGATAATGGAAAATTATATGGATATGGTTATGACATGATGCAGAATATGTCCAAATATATGCAGTGTACATTCTCATATGTTGGATACGATAAGAGTGCCAGTGAGAACATAGATATGTTAAGAAACGGAGAAATTGATATCTATACTGCGGCTAAGTCTACACCTGAGAGGGAAGATGAATTCGCATTTTCAAAGCACCCGGCGATTACAGCTAACACATGTATGAATATAAAGCGTGGCAATAAGAATGTAGTATCGGGGGATTATTCTACTTATGAGGGCTTGCGTGTAGGACTTCTTGCAAGACATACATATAATGAGACGTTTATTGAATTTACAAAGAGCAAGGGTTTTAGTTGTGAAATAATATATTATGAAACACCTACGGAGCTTGCTGAGGCATTAATAGAGGGTGAAGTTGACGCACTTGTAAACAGTTATATCCGTACACCAGAGGATGAAGTAACGATAGAAAACTTCGGTGAGACTCCATATTATTTTATGGCGAGGAAAGAAGATTCTGCACTTATAGACAGAATAGACAACGCCATTGATATGATGAATATAGAGACTCCGAACTGGAGAAGTGACCTGTATAATATGTATTACGGCTCACAGAGTTATAGCACCAGACTGACAGAAGAGGAAGCTGCATTTTTAGAGAAACTTCAGGAAGATGATGTGATTATCCGTGGAGTTATGAATCCCGACAGGAATCCATATTCATGGTATGAAGATGGCGAAGCTAAGGGAATTGTTGCAGATATATTTGCAGCAACAGCAAAACAACTGGGGCTTAAGTATGAGATTGTACCAGTGTCATCACAGGAAGAATATAAGAATCTTATTTCATCAGGCGATATAGATGTATGGATGGATGTGGACAGCTACCATAATGATGATGGAAGCTGTAAATATATTGAAACAGAGAATTATCTTGCTACTTCTATGTCAGCAATTCATAGAAGAGGGTTTTCGGGGCATGTAGATGCGATCGGAGTTACAGAATACAATATTGCAATAGAAGAGATTATTGCAGCAACATGGCCTAATGCAAGTGTGGTAACGTATGACAGTGAAAAGGACTGCTCAAGGGCATTGATTAACTATGAGGTTGACTGTGTACTTATGAGAAGTTATTCTGCACAGAAGCTGGCAAGGGACGATACGCAGAACAGACTTAGTGTAGATATAGTTCCAGGTGCTAATGTGTACCTTAAGATGGGCGTGAATTCGCAGGACAGCAGGCTTTTCTATGGGATATGGGAAAAGACTCTTACACAGGTGGCAGAGCAGCAGAGCGCAGAATATGTCCAGAAGTACCTTGAAGATACAAGTGTTACAAGTCTGATGGAGTATTTATATGACCATCCGGTATATCTGGTTGCTGCTATTGCTTTTACATTTTTTACAATATCAATTATCTGCCTGTATCTGCTTTCTATAAGATCAAGAAACAAGCAGAAGCGTATATCAAAGCAGCTGGCTGTGGCACTTAAGGAAGCAAAAGAAGCCAATGATGCCAAGTTTAATTTCTTCTCTAAGATGAGCCATGACATAAGAACACCTCTTAATGCAGTGCTTGGAATGACTCAGATAGCTAAAAAATATAAGCAGGATAATGATAAACTGGATCATGCACTCGACCAGATATCAACAGAAGGTAATTATCTTCTGACAATGATTAACTCAATACTTGATGTTAACCAGCTTGAACATGGGCAGGTGGAGCTTAATAACAAACCATTTTATATTGGTGAGTGTGTGAGAAACAGCATTGATATACTGTATCCTCTTGCAGAGAAGAAGGAGCAGACACTTACAATGTCAATTGATTCTGATGACAAGGCGGTTGTAGGAGATGCTGGAAGATTCAGCCAGATAATTGTCAATATTGTTTCAAATGCTATTAAATATACAGATGCTGGTGGAAAGATTAGTGTAAGTCTTAAACCTGTTGGAGATAACAGGTATCGATTCTCATGTACAGATAACGGAATTGGAATGAGCGAAGAGTACATAAGACATATATGTGAAGATTACAGCCGAGCAGAGGACAGCCGTATATCAACAACAGAAGGTACAGGACTTGGAATGGCAGTTGTAAAGGGATTTACGGACTTAATGCATGGAGAATTATCAATTCAGAGCGAACAGGGAAAGGGTTCGACATTTATTGTTGACATACCATTCGAAGAAGCTACACAGAAGCAGAGAGAGATTATTGATAATGATAATAAGAGTGAGATGTATTCCGGATTAAATGGTAAGAAGGTTTTGCTTGTTGAGGATAATGTACTTAATGCAGAGATAGCAATGGAATTGTTACAAAGTATTGGTCTGCAGGCAGACTGGGCTGAGAATGGAAAAATCGGAGTACAGAAATTCGAAGAGAGTCCTGAAAATATGTATGCTGCAATATTCATGGATATGCAGATGCCCGTTATGGACGGCATAGAAGCAACCCGCTGTATCAGAAACAGTCATCGCAAAGATCATAATATATGTATTCTTGCAATGACTGCCAATACTCTTGCCAAAGACAGAGAGGCTTGTGAAACAGCAGGAATGAACGGCTTTATCTCCAAGCCTGTTAATATTAAAGAAATATGTAATACTTTAAAAGAGTGTATCAGTTAATTCAACTGGAATTACCTATCCCAGTTGAATGAATATGATACAGCTTTCTTCCACATTCTGACCTTGGAATCACGCTCAGCGGCAGTGATTTCAGGGTCAAATGTTCTGTCTATAGACCAGTTCTTTTTGATATCATCAGTATTCTTCCAGTAACCAACTGAAAGTCCGGCAAGATAAGCAGCACCCATAGCGGTTGTTTCAACACATACAGGTCTGTTTACAGGAGCTCCGGATATGTCAGCCTGCATCTGCATAAGAAGATTATTGGCACTTGCACCTCCATCTACCTTAAGAGCAGAAAGTTCTATGCCAGAATCAGCTCTCATTGCATCGAGGACATCGTTTACCTGATAAGCGATTGATTCAAGTGTGGCACGTATTATGTGATATTTGTTGACACCACGGGTTATTCCTAAGATAGTGCCTCTTGCGTACTGATCCCAGTAAGGTGCACCAAGCCCTGTAAATGCAGGAACAACGTAGCATCCGTTGGTATCAGGAACTTTTCTTGCCATATATTCTGAATCTTGTGACGAATCAATAAAATGCATTTCATCACGAAGCCACTGGATAGCAGCGCCTGCTACATATATTGAGCCCTCAAGGGCATATGTAACCTTTCCGTCGAGTCCCCATGCAATAGTAGTGACAAGACCGTTCTTTGAGAATATAGGTTTGTCACCAGTATTCATGAGCAGGAAACAGCCTGTTCCGTATGTGTTCTTGGCTTCTCCTGCATTAAAACATGTCTGTCCGAAAAGTGCAGCCTGCTGGTCGCCGGCAGCTCCGCCAATAGGGATTGGGCATCCGAAGAATTCAGCAGAGGCCTCACCGAATATGCTGCTTGATGGCACTGGTTTAGGAAGCATACATTTTGGAATATCAAGTTCAGCTAAGATATCGTCATCCCATTCAAGAGTATTAATGTTGAAAAGCATTGTTCTTGATGCGTTGGAATAATCTGTAGCATGAACCTGACCTTTAGTAAGCTTCCAGATTAACCATGTTTCAACTGTTCCAAAAAGCAGGTCACCTTTCTTGGCACGTTCGCGTGCTCCTTCTACATTATCAAGAATCCATTTTAGTTTGGTGCCTGAGAAATAGGCATCGATAACAAGACCTGTCTTATTACGGATTGTTTCTGTAAGTCCCTTGTCTTTAAGAGAATCTGCATATTCAGAAGTTCTTCTGCACTGCCATACGATTGCATTGTATACAGGTTCGCCTGAATGTCTGTCCCATACAATTGTTGTTTCACGCTGGTTGGTTATTCCTATAGATGCAATATCTGATGCGTTAGCACCGACATTGGCAAGAGCCTGCTTGGCAACCTCAAGAATTGTAGACCAGATTTCATCTGAATCATGTTCAACCCAGCCCGGTTTAGGGAAATATTGTGTAAATTCTTTCTGTGCAACACTGCACATTTCGCCATTTCTGTTGAAGAGAATACAGCGGTTGCTTGTTGTTCCGGCGTCAAGAGCCATAATATATTTTGACATATAAATCCTCCTTGTTTTGCGGAGCAAAATCCGAACCCAATGGTGAGGAGAGGATTTTAGTCTCCTTGTTTTGCGGAGCAAAATCCGAACCCAATGGTGAGGAGAGGATTTTATCTCCTTATAAACATACTCGCTTGATAGTTATTTTATATTTAAAATGTTGTTTTATCAATCTATTAATGATAAAATATAGGAGGTATTTTAGGTAACGTGGTAACTGTAAGATTCTATGTGTATTAAGGGAGGCAGTTATGGTAGACATGGGCAGGTACAACAAGTTAAGACTTAATCCTGACAGGTATAATTATGATCTTGCTACAGACCTTCCGTTAAGAAGGACGTTCTGGCGAATAGCAGATGAGAGAGTACTTTTCGACAATAAAACATATTGCATGCTTGCTGTGGATGTAGAGAATTTTCATCTTATTAATAAATGGTATGGACGTGAAGTTGGTGATGAGCTTCTTATTAAGATAGGAGAAGTAATCAAGAATATAGATAAAGAATTTGGAACAATATCAGGATATATGGGCGGAGATAATTTCTGTCTTGTATTTGAAGATAATGACGAATTAATTAAAGTTATTAAAGACAGAATCTCTAAGATAGTTAATGAGTACAGAGGTCATGGTATTACAAGGGCATATTTTGGCGCTTATAAGACATCTGATAAAGACATAACAGCAGGAGAGATGTGTGATTATGCCTTTGATGCACTTGATATGGCAAAGCAGCGTCCGGATAAAGATATGTGCTGGTATGATGAGAGAATGGCTAAGGAGCAGGAAGAAGAAGCAAGACTTATGCCAGAGATATGCAGTGGCATGGAGAATGATGAATTTACATTTTATCTTCAGCCCAAATGTGTTCTCCAGACAGGAAAGATTATGGGTTCAGAGGCACTGGTAAGATGGATAAGTCCGGAGAGAGGATTTGTTTCACCAGGGCAGTTTATTCCTATGCTTGAGAAGAACGGATTTATAAGTAAACTTGATGTATACACATGGGATAAGGTATGTCAGACAATAAGACGCTGGATAGATGAAGGCAGAACAGTGTTGCCTATCTCAATTAATGTGTCAAGAACAGATATATATTCACTTGATGTTGTTAAAGTACTGAAAGATATGGTTGATAAGTATAATATTCCAACAGATTATCTTGAGATAGAGATTACAGAGAGCGCTTATGTAGAGAACGGTTCTATAATTAAAGACACGGAAGAAGCATTTAAGAATGCTGGATTTAAGATTCTTATAGATGATTTCGGAAGTGGTTATTCTTCACTTAATATGCTTAAGGATATTGATGCGGATGTTCTTAAGCTGGATATGAAGTTCCTTGATCTTAATCCGGAGAATAATGATAAGGGTGTAAGCATTATAACGGCAGTTCTTGATATGGCAAGACAGCTTGACCTTCCAACTATTGCAGAAGGAATTGAAACAGATGAGCAGCTTAAACTGCTTGAACTGCTGGGCTGTGAATATGCACAGGGATTTTACTATTACAGACCTATGCCTATAAGTGATTATGAAAAGCTTATAGATGATAAGAGTAATGTTGTTGATAAGCTGAATATTTTCAGAAGAAGAAAGAATGATAAGTCATATCTGAAAGAGATAACAGATTATTTCTGGAAGATAGCAGAAGTAGATGTTGATACTGGTGAATATCATTTTATACGAAAGGTTGAAGAACCTGAATATGTAATGAAACCAAGGCCTGCAACTATAGGTGAATATGCAGCCAGATATATTGAACACGAAATTATTCATCCTGATGATGCAGCTCTTTATAAAGAAGCCATTAATCTTAACAGAATTAAGAAGAGACTTGCAGAGGGTAAGGAAAGAGGCCGGTATCAGATAAGATATCTTATTGACGGGACATATAAGTGGTATGTATTCGAGGTTACGAAACCAAGAAATTATTCTGATTATAACAGACGGGTTCTGTTTTCATGGAAAGAGGCAGATTATCAGGCTGGCGTCAGGGAAGACACCATGGATATTATATTCAGTACATTTATTAAGGTAGTAAAGGCTGACTTTATCCATGACAGATATGAACTTATAAAGTCAACAGATGAGGATATAATAAGAGATGATGGCCTTTCGGGCAGTATTGACGAATATATGGACAGATATATTTCTGAAGGCATAATTCATCCAGAAGATGTACCGGCATATAAGGAGTTTGTAGATGCAGATAAGGTTCTTGAACATTTCAGAAATAGCAGTGAACCTTTGAGATTAAGATTCAGACGGCTTCTTAATGGCGAATATAAGTGGGTGGAGATGGCAGTTTCCAAGAGTAAGGATTACTGTGACGAGATACCTGCAGTTATATTCTATCTTAGAGAAGTAAGATATATATATGAAGATACTGTGGTTCCGGAAACAGGCGGAGATGAGAAGGATATTGCAGAAGATATATGGCATACTTCTGAATATAATTTCGTTATCAATTTGTCCACAGATGAAGTCCTCAGAACAACAGGAATATCAGAGTGGGAAAGAGAGATGGGAGTAGGAAAGATGGCATTTTCATCATGCATAGCCCATCTTACTGACAGATATATCTGTGATGAGTATAAGACAGTGTATAAGGATTTCATGGACCGTCAGAGACTTATTGATGAGTTTAATCAGGGACATCAGTTCCAGACACTGGATTATCGAAGGATGTTTAAGGGTAAGACAGTATGGATGAGAATAATTATGTTCTTATATAAAGATAATGAAACAGGCGATATATACGCCAGAGAAATAGTAATGAATATCAATGAAGCAAAGAAACAGGAGATGGATTTGTGGCGAAAAGCCGCAAAAAAACAGTAACTATGTTAAACAATAGTAACAATTCTTATTATGAATAACTTTACAACCTTTTCTTTCAATGATATTATGTGTGTTGCTAAAAGAATGTACAGCTAAGGAGGCATTATGGCACAGGAAATATTAAATGTAAGCCAGCTTAAGGTTGGTGTTGAAGATAAAGAAATACTTCATGGAGTTGATTTATCTCTTAATAAGGGAGAAACTCATGTACTTATGGGACCTAACGGAGCAGGTAAGTCTACTCTTGGTTATGCTCTTATGGGTAATCCAAGATATGAAATATTAGGTGGTAAGGTTACATTTAACGGAGAAGATTTACTTTCTAAGAATGTTGCTGAGAGATCACAGGCAGGACTTTTTTTGTCATTCCAGAATCCTATTGAGGTTCCTGGTATTACACTTGGTAATTTTATAAGAAGTTCTATGGAGCAGCGTGGAAAGAAGATGACATACTTCAAGTTCAAGAAGCTCCTTCAGGAGAAGATGGAATTCCTTCAGATGGACCCATCATATATGGACAGAGACCTTAATGTTGGTTTCTCAGGTGGTGAGAAGAAGAAAGCTGAGATATTACAGCTTCTTATGCTTGAGCCTTCTCTTGCTATTCTTGATGAGACTGACTCAGGACTTGATGTAGATGCTGTTAAGACAGTATCTTTAGGTGTTGAAGAGTATCAGAAGACTCAGAACGGAGCACTTCTTATTATCACTCACAGCACTCGTATCTTAGAGGCACTTAAGGTGGATTATACTCATGTTCTTGTCAATGGTAATGTTGTTGCAACAGGCGACAGTGCTATGATTGATGATATCAATGAGAATGGTTTCGAAAGATTCATCAAGTAATTAAGGCTCGGAGGCTTGTAATGGAAGAAAAGACATTTGTAGATGACATAAACAGAAGTGTTTATGATATTAAGAACGAAGAGAAGGACGCTTATAGAATAAAGCAGGGACTTACTCCTGAAATCGTTGAGAAGATATCAGAAGAGAAGCATGATCCTGCATGGATGAGAGAGTTCAGACTTAAGTCATTAGAAATATATAATAATATGCAGGTGCCTGACTGGGGTCCATCTATTGAAGGACTCAATATGGATAATATCGCTACTTATGTTCGTGCCAATACGAATATGAAGGGCGACTGGAATGAAGTACCTGAAGAAATCAAAGAAACATTTGACCGATTAGGTATTCCTAAGGCAGAGAGAGAGTCGTTAGCCGGAGTAGGCGCACAGTACGACTCAGAGCTTGTATACCATAATGTCCGTAAGGAAGTTGCTGACCAGGGTGTTGTATACACTGATATGGAGAGCGCTCTTACAGGTGAATATGCTGATATGGTACACGAGCATTTTATGAAGCTTATTACACCACAGGATCATAAGTTTGCAGCACTTCACGGAGCTGTATGGTCTGGTGGTTCATTTGTGTATGTACCAAAGGGAGTTCATCTTGATATTCCGCTTCAGTCATATTTCAGACTTAATGCTGCGGGAGCAGGTCAGTTTGAGCATACACTTATTATTGTTGATGAGGGTGCAAGTCTTCACTTTATTGAAGGATGTTCAGCACCTAAATATAACGTTGCCAATCTTCATGCAGGAGCGGTTGAACTTTTTGTAGCTAAGAATGCAAAGCTTCGTTACTCAACAATTGAGAACTGGAGTAAGAATATGTATAATCTTAACACTAAGAGAGCAACAGTTGCTGAAGGTGGTAAGATTGAATGGGTTTCAGGTTCATTTGGTTCACATGTATCATATCTGTATCCTATGAGTATCCTTAATGGAGAGCGTTCAAGCTGTGAATTCACAGGAATCACATTTGCAGGAACAGGACAGAACCTTGATACAGGTATGAAGGTAGTTCATAATGCACCAAGTACAACATCAGTTGTAAGTACTAAGTCAATATCTAAGGGTGGTGGAATCAGTACTTTCAGAAGTGCTGTAACAATGACTACTAAGGCTAAAAAGAGTAAGTCATCAGTTTCATGTCAGTCACTCATGATAGATGATATTTCAAGATCTGATACGATTCCAGCTATGGATATCCGTGTTAATGATGCGGATGTAGGACATGAGGCAACAATTGGACGAATCAGTGATGATGCTGTATTTTATCTTATGTCAAGAGGAATTCCGGAAGATGATGCGAGAGCCATGATTGTATCTGGTTTTGCTGATAATGTATCTAAGGAGCTTCCACTTGAGTATGCAATGGAGATGAATAATCTTATTCGTCTTGAGATGAAGGGCAGTATTGGTTAAGTTAATCAGAGTGAGGAATATGATATGATAGGTATCGAAGAAAAGGACATGATAATAAACCGTATCCCAGCCAAGACATGGAATCATCTTCATATGAACCAGAGCAAGGTTGGAGAGGTTGTAATTAATCGTACAGGTGAGCTTAACGCTTCTGTTAATGATGTAAGTCTTATTGATGATGGAAAGCTTAACAATGGTGAGCTTGACAACATCGTTGGCGGCTGTGGACAGGAGATTACTGAGGCAGCTAAGAAGTCACAGACTGAACCTGTATATTATATAACAGATAAGAAGAATGATGGTTTTGTAAGACTTGATTTCAATTATGGTAAGAATAATGCAGACATTAATGTTGTTGGTATTGAGACTAAAGAGAATGCCAGCATTGATGTTTACATGGATTTTAATGGAGATAAAGATGGAGAAGGCTTTGCAGCAGTACAGACAAGATTATATGCTGCGAAGGATTCAGTTATCCGTCTTATCCAGATTCAGAGAGTAGGTAAAGAGACAACATTTGTTAATGATATCGGTGGTTATTGCGAAGATGGTGCAAGAATTGAGCTTGTGCAGCTTTACTTAAGCGGTAAGAACAGATACGAAGGCTGTGAGATTAAGCTTGCAGGTGATGGAAGCTCTATGTCTACAGAGATTGGATATGTTGCAGCAGGTGAAGAAAGACTTGATATGAACTACTGTGTAAGACATATCGGCAAGAAGACAGAATGTGCAATTAATGCAGCAGGTGCGTTAAGAGATACAGCATTTAAGCTGTTCAGAGGAACTATTGATTTCGTTAAGGGTTCAGCAGGTTCTGTAGGTAATGAGAAGGAAGAAGTTCTTCTTATTGATGAGAAATGTGTTAACCAGACTATTCCTATTATTCTCTGTGCAGAAGAAGATGTTGTTGGTAATCACGGCGCAAGTATAGGAAAGCCTGATGAGGAGCTTTTATTCTATCTTGAATCAAGAGGAATACCAGCAGAAGAATGTTACAATATGCTGGCAGCAGCTAAGCTTTTAGCTGTATGTGGCAAAATCCCTGATGAGGGTATCAGGAACGAGATACATGACTACATTAAAGAGGTTTATTAATGAGTGAGTTAAGTAAGACGATTGAGTCTATAAGAAAAGATTTCCCACTTATTTCGGGAAGCAATATTGCATATCTTGATAATGCGGCTACTACACAGAAGCCACAGGCTGTTCTTGATGCAGTTAATAAGTATTATCAGGAGATGAACGCCAATCCATTCAGAGGCGTATACGAATTAAGTGAGATTGCTACAGAAAGTTATGAGAATGCAAGAAAGGCAGTAGCACAGTTTATCGGTGCTAAGGACGCAAGCCAGATAGTATTTACAAGAAATGCTACAGAGAGTCTTAACTTAATTGCATACAGTTATGGAATGAATTTCATTAAAGAGGGTGACGAGATTGTTGTAAGTGTTATGGAACACCACAGCAATTTCCTTCCATGGAAGCAGGTCGCAGAAAAATGCGGTGCTGTATTAAAGCAGCTTACACCTGATGAGAATGGAGAGATTACAGAGAAGTCTTTAGAGGTTATCACAGATAAGACTAAGCTTGTTGCAGTTACCCAGGTTTCTAATGTATTAGGAAGAGTTAATGATATCAAGCATATTGCAGAGGTTGCACATGCACATGGTGCAGTTATTGTGGCTGACGGGGCACAGAGTGTTCCTCATATGCCTGTTAATGTAACTGACCTTGATGTTGATTTCCTTGTATTTTCAGGACACAAGATGTTAGCACCTATGGGAATCGGTGCATTATATGGAAAGAAAGAGCTTCTTGATAAGATGCCACCATTCTTAAGCGGTGGTGAGATGATTGAGATTGTTCACTGGGACAGAGTTAAATATGCAGAAGTTCCACATAAATTCGAGGCAGGAACTGTTAATACAGGTGGTGCAGTCGGACTTCATGCGGCAATTGATTATATTAACAAAGTCGGATTTGACACAATCATGGCACAGGAGAGAAAGCTTACCAAGATTGCTGTAGATGCAATTAATGACATGAAGGGAGTTAACTTAATAGGTTCTCCTAAGGCAGAAGACCATGAGGGAATAGTCACATTTACAATTGACGGAGTACACCCACATGATGTTGCTTCTATACTTGATTCACAGCATATTGCAGTTAGAGCAGGACATCATTGTGCACAGCCATTAATGGATTTCCTTAAGGTTAATTCAACAACGAGAGCAAGCTTTGCTTTCTATAACACAGAAGAAGAAGTACAGCATTTTGTAGAAGAACTATCTAAGATCAGGGGGCTTATGGGATATGGAGACTAAAACTTTTTATAATGAGGTTCTTACGGACCACAATATGCATCCATATCATAAGCATGATATAGACAATGCAGACTTAGAACTTGAGGGTGTTAATCCAAGCTGCGGAGATGACATTATCTTAAAGCTTAAGTTTGATGATGCTAAGAAAACTATTGTTGATGGGGCATTTACAGGAGATGGCTGTGCAATATCGCAGGCATCAGCAGATATAATGCTTGAGCTTATCATAGGAAAGCCTATTGATGAGGCTGTTCATCTTTCAGAGCTTTTCCTTAAGATGATTAAGGATGAGGCAACTGATGAAGAGATTGATGAACTTGATGAGGCCGGAGCATTAAGAGATATCTCTCATATGCCAGCAAGAGTTAAATGTGCAGTACTTGGCTGGCACACAATGGAAGAGATGGTAGAGAACCTGAAGAATGTTTAGAATGTAACCCAATCACAGTAACATGGTGATTGGGTTTTAGTATGTTTGTAGATAAGAATGGAGTAAATATGGAAAAGAAATTAGTTAAGCAGCAGCTTCTTACAGGAGAGCGTGCGCTTTTTGCAAGCAAAGACCTTCGTATAGAAGATTCTATATTTGATGATGGCGAGTCTCCATTAAAGGAGAGCAGCAATATAGAGCTTGTAAACAGCAGCTTTAAGTGGAAATATCCACTCTGGTACTGCAATAATGTCAATGTAAAGGACTGTTATTTCTTTGAGATGGGAAGAGCAGGCGTATGGTACACTAACGACATTAATGTTGAGGACACTATTATTGAAGCGCCTAAGAATTTCAGAAGATGTAACAGATTAGGTCTTAAGAATGTAGAATTTGTCAATGCAGAGGAAACTCTCTGGAGCTGTGATAATGTTACTATGACAAATGTAGTGGCAAAGGGCAATTATTTTGCAATGAACAGCAACAATATGAAGATTGACGGTCTTAAGCTTGTCGGTAATTATCCATTTGACGGAAGCAGGAATCTTGAGATAAGAAATTCAAGACTTATGAGTAAGGATGCTTTCTGGAATGCAGAGAATATAACTGTGTATGATTCATACATTTCAGGTGAGTACCTTGGCTGGAATTCCAAGAATCTTACATTTGTCAACTGTACAATAGAAAGTCTTCAGGGCTTATGCTACATTGACAATCTTGTTATGAAGAACTGTAAGCTTATTAATACTACACTTGCTTTCGAGTATTCAACAGTAGACGCTGATATTACAAGCAGGGTTGACAGTGTGTTAAATCCAACTTCTGGAACTATAACAGCAGACAGTATAGATAAGCTTATAAT
This sequence comes from Evtepia sp., assembly GCA_963597265.1. Lineage (GTDB taxonomy): Bacteria > Bacillota > Clostridia > Lachnospirales > Lachnospiraceae > Lachnospira. The sequence continues at coordinate 35,228 of CAVBPJ010000012.1, forward strand.
TGAGAAGGATAAGGTTGATCCTTCGCTTACTAAGATAGTATGCAGAAACTAAGTGGCAGAACCAAGACAGAGAATTAAGAAGTCAGAAAGACGATAAGAAGGGAAATCCGAGCATGAAATATGATTTTGACACAGTAGTGAACCGCCGTGATACGGGTTCTTTAAAATGGAATGTGGCAGAGAATGAGCTTCCAATGTGGGTTGCTGATATGGATTTTAAGACAGCACCTGAGATAACTGAGGCTATTAAGGCAAAGGCAGACCTCGGTGTGTATGGTTACACTGAGATATCAAAGGACTGGTATGACGCATACACAGGCTGGTGGGAAAGACGTCACAATTTCAAGATGGAAGACGACTGGCTTATGTTTGTAACCGGTGTTATACCTGCTATATCAAGCTCTATAAGAAAGCTTACAACACCAGCAGAAAATGTTGTTATCATGACACCTGTATACAACATTTTCTTTAACAGTATTCTTAATAACGGCAGAAATGTATTACAGAGCCAGCTTGTATATGAGAACGGAAAATATGTGATAGATTTTGCTGACCTTGAAGCAAAGCTTAAGAATCCGCAGACAACGCTTCTTATTCTGTGCAACCCACAGAATCCGGGTGGAAATGTATGGAGTAAGGAAGAACTTGCGCGTATCGGAGAGCTTGCATACCAGTACGGTGTTGTTGTTATCTCTGATGAGATTCACTGTGAACTCACAGACCCGGGCGTTGATTATGTGCCATTTGCAAGTGTTTCGGAGGTGTGCAGGAAGATATCTGTAACATGCATAGCACCTACGAAAACATTTAACATGGCAGGTTTACAGACAGCAGCAATATGTGTGCCGGACGAGAGACTCCGCCACAAGGTATGGCGTGCAATCAATACTGATGAGGTGGCTGAGCCAAATGTGTTCGCAGTAGATGCGACTATAGCTGCATTTACTAAGGGTGAGAAATGGCTTGACCAGTTAAGAACATATATCTATGAAAATAAACAGATTACGGATAAGTTCATAAAAGACAATATTCCAGGTGTGTCAATGATGGAATCACACGCGACATACCTTTGCTGGCTTGATGTATCTGAGATTACAGACAATTCAAAAAGACTTGCAGCATTTATAAGAAAGAATACAGGACTTTTTCTGTCAGCAGGAGAAGGTTTTGGCGGAGATGGAAAGCATTTCTTAAGACTTAATGTGGCATGCCCTAAGGTAACTTTAATGGATGGACTTGAAAGACTTAAAAATGGCATATTGAGTTTTGAGAGGTAGTGGGTTACAATAATATAAGTGTGTTAACACAAGAGATACAAGTGTATCTAAGAATAATATGCGAGGAGATAATGATATGAATATTGTATGTTTAGACCTTGAAGGCGTTCTTGTACCAGAGATATGGATTGCATTTGCAGAGGCAAGCGGAATCCCAGAGCTTAAGAGAACAACAAGAGACGAACCAGATTATGATAAGCTTATGAACTGGAGACTTGGAATTCTTAAGGAGCATGGTCTTGGACTTAAGGAGATTCAGGATACTATTGCTAAGATTGACCCAATTCCAGGAGCTAAGGAATTCCTTGATGAACTCAGAAGCATAACACAGGTTATCATTATTTCAGATACATTTACACAGTTTGCTACTCCGCTTATGAAGAAGCTTGGATGGCCAACAATATTCTGTAATTCACTTGAAGTTGCTGACAACGGCGAGATTACAGGATTCAAGATGCGTTGTGAGCAGTCAAAGCTTACAACTGTTAAGGCTTTACAGTCTATCGGTTATGATACTATTGCGTCAGGAGACAGCCACAATGACTTAGGAATGATTAAGGCAAGCAAGGCTGGTTTCCTCTTTAAGAGTACAGAGCAGATTAAGGCTGATAATCCTGAATTAGAAGCATTTGATACATACGATGAGCTTTTAGCTGCTATTAAGAAAGCACTTTAAGATACCATCGAAGGTAAAAAGGGGTTACTATGTTATTAGAAGAGATACTCAAGCAGGAGCAGGAGCGGTTCATTAAGGAGAATCTGCTTTCTGATGAAATGCTTGAGTTATTAAAAGAAAATATTATGCCGTTTAACACACTGATGGCTTATTATAGATGTGCCATTATGGAAGTCGAGACTAAGTTCAAGGTGCTTAATGAGGAGTTCTCATTACAGTATGACAGAAATCCTATTGAGAGCATCAAGAGCAGAATTAAGTCAATGGACGGTATATTTAAGAAGGCGAAGAAGAAAAATATTCCTATAACAATGGAGGGCATTGAGGAAGGCATAAGAGATATTGCCGGTGTAAGAGTAATCTGCTCTTTCCCTGAGGATATCTATATGCTTGCTGACTGCCTGTTAAAGCAGGACGATGTGGTGCTTGTTGAAAGAAAGGATTATATCAAGAATCCTAAGCCAAGCGGTTACAGAAGTCTTCACCTTATAATTGAGATACCGATATTCCTTCAGAATGAAAAAAGAATGATGAAGGTTGAGGTTCAGCTTCGTACTATTGCCATGGATTTCTGGGCAAGTGTGGAGCATAAGGTTCGTTATAAGAAGAATATTCCTGATTCTGAGGCAGAACAGCTTGCCGCAGAGCTGTCCGACTGCGCAGACCAGATTGCAGCAATGGACAACAAGATGGAAGAGATTCGACGCAGAATTGCAGAAGCTGAAGAAAGAGAAGCTGAAAATAGTCCGGCTAAGCAGCCACAGACGATTGGTGGGGCAATGCTTAAGAAGAGGCTGGAATCGGGGAGGTTTCCCTTTAAGAAGTAGGTAAGAATGGCTCCCCGGAGAGGGGGCTGGGGATGGTTGTATGGTTTAATTGAAAACGCGCTCTCGCTCGGGCGAAGACGCAGCGGGTACTAAGTTTGTGGGGATTTGCCGCCTTGCGGCGGCTCTCCCCACGCACTAAGTACCGGCGTCTTCACACGGTTTCCAATTAAACCATACAACCACACCCAGCCCACCACCCCGGGGAGTTTTTACCTGTCAGCGTTGGGTGTGTGCACACCCTCGCTGTTGTGGTGGGGTGCGATGTGTGGTTCAGCGTTGGTCGCGTTGCTCCCTCGCTGATGTGGAGGGGTGATATGAGGCAGCGTTGGTCGCTTTGCTCCCTTGCTGAGAATATAAAAGGAGGATTTTTTTATGAAGGTTATATCTATTGTTGATGATGATTATGGAATTATGTTTAATAACAGACGTGTTTCTAAGGACAGTGTTCTGAATGACCATATTGTTAAGATGCTTGATGGTAGGAAGTTATGGCTTTCTCTTTATAGCAAGCAGCTTTTTGGCGATTATGAGAATCTTGAGGTTAATCAGGAGTTTGGGTTTGCTGGAAAGGATGATTTCTGTTTTGTTGAAGATTCTGAGATTGTTTCCTATGAGGATATGGTTGATGAGGTTTATCTGTATAAATGGAACAGGAAGTATCCTTCTGATGTGAAGTTTCCTAAGGACATGCTTAATGACTTTAAGCTGGAGGGTTCTACTGATTTTGAGGGTAATTCTCATGAGAAGATTACTGAAGAGAGATATGTAAGAAAGAAATAAGGAGTTTGATATATGCGTAATATCAGGTTAGAAGTACTAAGGAGAGTAACCGCATTTTTACTGGTGTTCTTTATTGCCGGAAGCGGACTTTGGGTGAGCGGCTGCTCTTCTAAGAATGATAATCAGGCTGGTACTGTGGGTAGTACTGAGGTTCAGAGTACGGCTGTGGCAGATGATATCGCGTCTTTAGTATATCAGGGAGAACCTTATGCTGTTATTAATGGCAATAATCCTGATTTTACTGATGCGGATATGACGACCACATCATTTGAAAGCTATGGTGAACTTGACGGGCTTGGAAGATGTACCACTGCATTTGCCAATATCGGCAAAGACCTTATGCCTACAGAGAAGCGTGGCTCTATTGGCGAGGTGAAGCCGACAGGATGGCAGACGGTTAAGTATGACAATGTTGATGGCAAATATCTGTATAACAGATGTCATCTGATTGGGTATCAGCTTACCGGTGAGAATGCCAACGCACAGAATCTGATTACAGGAACGAGATATCTTAATGTTGATGGTATGCTGCCTTTCGAAAATATGGTGGCTGATTACATAAAAGAAACTAATAATCATGTTCTGTACCGCGTAACACCTGTATTTGTGGGCGATAATCTTGTTGCCAGCGGTGTACAGATGGAGGCTAAGTCTGTTGAGGATAATGGTGATGGAATTCTTTTTAATGTGTATTGTTTTAATGCACAGCCGGGAATTGCTATTGATTATGCGACAGGTAACAGCCATCAGGATGATGCTGTGTCGGAGAGTGTTTCACAGACGACAGTTTCCGATTCTGCAAATGTGCAGACATATGTACTTAATACGAATACCAAGAAATTCCACAAGGAGTCCTGCAGCAGTGCAAAGAGCATGGATGCTTCCAATAAAAAGATTTATACAGGAAGCAGGCAGGAGCTTATCGATATGGGATATGAGGCTTGTGGTGTGTGCAAGCCATGATAATAAAGATATAGCCGTGAGGTCTGATGTACATAAGACCTCACGGCTGTTTTTATATAGTGGTTATTATTATATAGCAGCTGCCTGATTATCTGGGCATATTATGAGATAAATGTTCCAACTAACTTAACAAGCATTGCCACAGTCATATCCATACCTTCAACGGTAATGTGTTCGTAAGGACCGTGATAAGCATGTCCGCCAGTTCCTAAGTTAGGGCATGGAAGTCCTTTAAAGCTTAACTGGCAGCCGTCTGTGCCTCCGCGGATAGGAAGAATAAGAGGTGTTATATCAGCCAGTTCACAGGCTTTCTTTGCATTGTCAATAAGATTCATACATCCAGCAATAATCTCGGACATATTCTTATACTGGTCTTTAATGGTGAGGGTTACAGTTCCTTCTCCCCATTTCTCATTCATATTCTTTTCAATGAGACGCAGCGTGTTTTTCTTTGCCTCAAATAAATTCTTATTATGATCTCTTACTATATAATTAAGTGATGCTTCGCTGACATCACCTGACATGCTGACAAGATGATAGAAACCCTCATAATCTTCTGTGCCGCGTGGAGTTTCCATGGAAGGAAGTGCATTGTTAATCTCCATTGCAACAAGGCTTGCATTAATCATGGTGTCTTTGGCAGAACCTGGGTGTACATTGAAGCCTTTAATGTGGAAATCAGCTTTGCAGGCATTGAAATTCTCGTACTGAATCTCGCCTTCTGTATCACCGTCAATTGTGTAGGCGTATTTTGCGCCAAACTGTTCTATGTTAAAATGTTCAGCTCCCATACCGATTTCTTCGTCAGGTGTGAATGCCACGCATATTGTTCCATGAGGTATATTGTCTTTCTGCAAATGTTCTATCATAGTCAGGATTTCAGCAATACCTGCTTTATCATCGGCACCAAGTATAGTACTTCCGTCTGATGTGATAAGTGTGCGTCCCTTAAGAGTTCTAAGGTGAGGAAAATCATGCGCAGACAGGGTTATTCCGGCAGGCAGTGTGAGTGATTCTCCATTAAAATTTTCTGTTATAACAGGTGTGATATCGTGATTGCAATAATCGGACACGGTATCCATATGTGCAATAAATCCGATAGCAGGTACATTTTCACAGCCTTTGGTTGCTGGAAGTTTACCATACAGATAACACATATCGTCAAGGACAATGTCCGATAAATTCAATTCTTCCATCTCATTTTTAAGATACTTTGCTAACTCAAACTGGCATGCAGATGAGGGAGTAGTTTCGCTATTCTCATCACTTGGTGTACGGAAAGTGACATACTTTAATAATCTTTCATATGCTTTCATGATAATTCTCCATTCTTTGGATTGATATTCATATATTAACATATTCTGGCGGAAATATACGAATATATGAACAATAAAAAAGCAGAAGATTGAATCTTCTGCTTAGTGATTAATATTATTCAGCATCTGCAGCCGCTACAGCTTCTGTTGCATCAGCATTTTTTCTGACAAATATTGCTCTGAATATAAGTCTTACAAGTGGTCCGCAATAGAACATCTGGTAGCAGATTGCCATAGGGAAGTTCATTGCCCATGATTTAATCCATGCTCCGAATGATGGTTCTTTGAAAAGAAATGTTGCAACAAGACTCATGATTGGACACATAATGCAGCATATGCATATTGAAATTGCATATGTGATGAACTGTGGTCTGTCTGTTGGACGCATAACTGTGAATGCAAGCATTTTAGCAATCTTTCCAACAACGAAGAATTCAAGTACGAATGCAATAGGAACCATGATTGGTAATTCATGTGTTGCAGCTAAGAAAGTAGTACCATTGACCGTACCTGTGTTGAGGGCAACATTATATACGACCATGCCATAGACCATAATTGTTGCCATAATAAGTGTGAAAATAAAATCCTGAAATTTGTTTTTTGGCATAAAAAAATCCTCCTTGATAATAACTTAAGCAAAACATGTGTTGTTCGTTATCATCCGGGGGATGTGTCGTTTCCAATATAACCATATTTAATTGTGCCGTGGTATATTATCATAAGATTAGTGAATGTGTCAAGAGAAAAAATTTTTTAAAAAGGGCGCTTGATTTTTTGCAAATAGGGTGTATACTGTAATCAATTTAATACATATGAAACTTCAGGGCAGGGTGTGATTCCCTACCGGTGGTAAAGCCCACGAGCCGAGGCGCAAGCCAGAGCATGATTCGGTGTAATTCCGAAGCCGACAGTAAAGTCTGGATGGAAGAAGTGATATTAAAGTTGGTTATTCATAATATAAAGATAATAGAATGAATGGCTGACTGGAATGTGGATACTGGCCCTGAGATGATTTATTTATCTCAGAGCTTTTTTGATTGTCAGAATAAGAATTTTATTTTAGAAATTCGAAATTTTGGCGTAAGGCTCCTGAAGTGGTGAAATGAAACTGCTTTGGGAGCCTTTTTCTGTCCGGTTGTTTTATATCTGGTGGATGGGAGATATGCAGGCACTGGTAATTGTGGCGGGTGGCATGGAATAGTGATTCCATTCAGAGCTGTTTGGCGGCAGGTAAATTTGTCGGAAACCTATAAATGCAGGTTTTTTGCGATTTTAGTAGGTTTATTTTGACAGAAAGCTAAAGAATATGGAGGAAATTACCTACTAAATGAGACATGAGTAATGAATTTATAGGTTTTTGAACTGTGAAAATGCGTTTAATATTATCGACGATACGAAAAAAGACCTACTAAATCATCGGAAATGTGACTACTTATAGGTATCACGACATTAGCCGACAGAATTAGGAAAGCAACAAGCAGATATAGGAATGAAATTAAGATGCAGTAGACAAGAAAAATCAGGATATAGGAAATCAGGACAAGAAAGAAGGTGTAAATATGCAGCAGGAAACAAGACAAGAATTACAACAGGAAGCAGAGCAGCAGGAAACTATACAACAGTCAGAACAGGATTTTGAACAGAATTTTTCAAAAGAAGATGAATTCTACATGAGGCGGGCGATTGAGCTGGCGAAAAAAGGTGTAGGCTGGGTTAATCCTAATCCGCTGGTTGGTGCTGTTATTGTAAAGGATAACAAAATCATAGGTGAAGGCTGGCACAGGAAGTATGGTGAGCTTCATGCAGAGAGAGATGCACTTTCACGGTGTACAGAGGATACCAGAGGAGCAACCATATATGTGACACTTGAGCCGTGCTGTCATCATGGAAAACAGCCGCCTTGCACAGAAGCACTTGTACAGGCGGGAATAAGCAGGGTTGTGATAGGTTCAATGGATCCTAATCCCCTGGTCAGTGGAAAAGGTGTTAAATATCTGGAAGAACATGGAATTAAAGTTGAAGGCTGCGTATGCAATGAAGAATGTCTGGCAATGAATTATGTATTCTTTCATTACATAAGAGATAAAGATCCATATGTTGTTATGAAAACAGCACAGACACTTGATGGAAAGATTGCCACATATAAGGGACTTTCCAAGTGGATTACGGGTGAGCAGGCAAGAGAAAATGTGCATGCAGACCGTCACAGATATGCGGGAATTATGGTTGGAGTCGGTACTGTGCTTGCAGACAATCCGATGCTTGACTGTAGAAGTATAGCCGTTGGCAATCCACACAATCCTGTAAGAATCATATGCGACAGCAGTTTAAGGACACCGCTGGATAGCAGAATTGTAGAAAGTGCAGGGCAGATACCAACAATAATTGCTACATGCAGTACCGACAGCGACAGGAAATCTTTATATGAAAATGCAGGTTGTGAAGTGATAGTTACGAAAGAGTATGAGCAGCATGTTGACCTTAAAGAGCTTATGCACATACTTGGAGAAAAAGGTATCGACAGCATAATTCTTGAGGGTGGCGGAACCCTTAACTTCTCAGCTTTGCAGGCAGGAATTGTGAACCGGGTTCAGACTTATATTGCACCTAAGATATTTGGCGGGGCAGACAGTAAGACAGCGGTTGAAGGTCAGGGAATTGCAAATGTAGATGAAGCATATCAGTTGAGAAACAAAACTGTGCGTCTTCTCGGTGACGATATTCTGATTGAAGGAGAGTTGTAATGTTTACAGGAATTATTGAAGAAATCGGACATGTGAATAATGTAAAAAAAGGAACAGCGTCTGCAATTCTTACAATACAGGCAGAAAAAGTCCTTGAGGGAACACATATAGGAGACAGTATAGCTGTCAACGGTGTGTGCCTTACAGTGACAGGAATATATGATAATACATTTACTGCTGATGTTATGCACGAGACACTGAACCGTTCATCACTTGGAAAGCTGGTGAATGGAAGTGCTGTTAATCTTGAGAGGGCGATGGCGGCTGACGGAAGATTTGGCGGTCATATAGTTTCAGGACATATTGATGGAACAGGAAAAGTTGCAGCAATAACAAAGGACGATAACGCAATATGGTATCAGATTAAGGCAGATAGCGGGATATTAAAATATATCGTTGAAAAGGGTTCGGTTGCCATAGATGGTATAAGTCTTACGGTTGCAAAGACGGACAGTCAGAGCTTTTCAGTTTCGATAATACCTCACACGGCAGGTGCGACAACGCTGTCACTTAGGAAAGCTGGTGATGTAGTTAATCTTGAAAATGATATTGTTGGGAAATACATAGAGAAGTTCATCACATTTGAAAAGGAAAAGCCGAAGGGCGGGATAACGAAAGAGTTTCTTCTAAAGAATGGATTCTAGAAAAGTATTAAATAGAAAGAAAGGACGGTAAAAGAAAATGTTTGAGTATAACACAGTTGAAGAGGCGGTTAAGGATTTACAGGATGGAAAGCTGATACTTGTTTCAGATGACGAAAACAGAGAGAACGAGGGAGACCTTATATGTGCAGCTGAATTTGCAACTACTGAAAATGTGAATTTCATGGCGACATATGGAAAGGGACTTATATGTATGCCTATGAGTGGAGCTTTGTGCAGAAAGCTGGGGCTTACACAGATGGTTGCTGACAATACAGATAACCATGAAACAGCATTTACAGTTTCAATAGACCATGTGGAAACAACAACAGGAATATCGGCAGAAGAGAGAGGTTTTACTGCAAGAGCATGTGTGTCAGATGAAGCAAAGCCGGAGGATTTCAGAAGACCGGGACATATGTTTCCGCTTCGTGCAAAGCCTAATGGAGTTCTTGAAAGAAACGGACATACAGAGGCTACAGTAGACCTTATGAGAATAGCAGGGCTTAAGGAATGTGGTCTGTGTTGTGAGATAATGAAAGCGGACGGAACTATGATGAGAAAAGAAGACCTTGTTGAAATGTCCGAAAAATTCAATCTCAAATTCATAACAATTAAGGCAATTCAGGAATACAGAAAGAGACATGACAACTTGGTTGAGTGTGTGGCAGTTACGAGAATGCCGACAAAATACGGTGAATTCATGGCACACTGCTATGTTAATAAGTTAAATGGCGAGCATCATGTTGCATTGGTAAAGGGTGATATTGGTGATGGAAGCAATCTTTTGTGCAGGGTACATTCAGAGTGCCTGACTGGAGACGCATTTGGCTCAATGAAATGCGACTGCGGTCAGCAGTTAGCGTCAGCAATGACACAGATTAACAATGAAGGCAGAGGCGTGCTTCTTTATATGAGACAGGAGGGCAGAGGAATCGGGCTTGTCAACAAGCTTAAAGCATATGCACTTCAGGATCAGGGAATGGATACACTTGAGGCTAATCTGGCACTTGGTCTGCCGGGAGACGCGCGCGAGTACTATATAGGAGCACAGATATTGAAAGACTTAGGCGCTAAGAGCTTAAGGCTTCTTACTAACAATCCTGATAAGGTATATCAGCTTGCAGATTTCGGAATTGAAATCAGTGAGAGAGTACCTATTGAGATAGATGCAACACCATTTGACAGGTTTTATCTTAAGACAAAGCAGGCGAAGATGGGACATATTTTAAATGTGGTGTAAAAATATGAAATATATTCATATTTTCACATGATTATTTATAAGGAGGAATTGATAATGAGAGTTTTAGAAGGTAAGTTAGTTGACAGTGGAATTAAGGTAGGTATTGTAGCAGCAAGGTTTAATGAGTTTATTGTGTCTAAGCTTGTTGCAGGAGCTAAAGACGGGCTTGTAAGACATGATGTTTCAGAGGGAAATATTGACCTTGCATGGGTGCCGGGCGCATTTGAGATACCATTGATAGCTTCAAAGATGGCAAAGAGTGGCAGGTATGACGCTGTTATATGTCTTGGTGCAGTTATAAGAGGTGCAACAAGCCATTACGATTATGTGTGCAGCGAGGTTTCCAAGGGCATTGCAAATGTTTCTTTAGCAAGTGATATTCCTGTTATGTTTGGAGTGCTTACTACAGATACAATCGAGCAGGCAATTGAGCGTGCTGGAACAAAGGCAGGCAATAAGGGATTTGAGTGCGCTGAGGGTGCTATTGAAATGGTTAATCTTATTAAAGAGATTGAGGGATAAAGCAAAAACAGCCATAGCCTAAAACTATGGCTAACCACAATTAAAATGTATTATAAATATCAAATCACATCTGATACAATTATCCTCACAATTGATATATAACAGGAGGATACATATGAGCGAATTACATACACCTTTCAGATATGATTATGTGGGAAGTTTTTTAAGACCAGAAAGATTAAAGAAGGCAAGAGCTGATTATGAGAGCGGAAAGATTAACAAGGCAGAGCTTACAGCAGTTGAGGACGACTGCATAAGAGAGCTTGTAGCCAAGGTTAAGGAACTTGGATATCATGTTATTACTGATGGAGAGTTCAGAAGATCTACATGGCATCTTGATTTTATGTGGGGCTTCAATGGCGTTGAGCATAGAAAGACAGTTGACGGTAATACAACATTTGACGCAGAAGCAGCAATGATTGATGACACATATATGGTTGGGAAAATATCAGTAAAGAACCACCCATTTGTTGAACATTTTAGGTTCGTTAAGGCATTAGAGGACGAGAACACTGTTGCAAAGCAGACAATTCCTTCACCGGGACAGTTCTACGCATATTTTACAGGTGCAGAGCTTTTAGCAGATACACTTGCAATCTATGGAACAGAGGAAGCATTTGCAGATGATGTAATCAAGGCTTACAATGAATTTGTTGCTGAAGTATATGCAGCAGGCTGTAGAAATCTTCAGTTTGATGACTGCGTATGGGGCGGAATGGTTAATCCAAAGCTTGCTGTTGCACTTACAGGCAGAAGCGGTGAAGCGCTTGAAGAGTACAAGAAGCTTATGCTTAAGTTAAACAACGAGGTTGTAGCTGCAGCACCAGAAGACCTTCTTATCAACACACATGTGTGCAGAGGTAACTATCATTCAACATTCTTCAGCTCAGGTGCATATGACAGCGTTGCTGATCTGCTTTTTGGTGAGGAAAATGTTAATGCTTATTATCTTGAATATGATGATGAGCGTTCAGGCGGATTTGCACCATTAGCAAAGGTATCCGGAGACAAGAAGGTTGTTCTTGGACTTGTTACAACTAAGACACCAGCTCTTGAGAACAAGGAGCTGGTTATTAACAGAATTCATGAGGCAGCAAAATATGTCCCACTTGACAGACTGTATTTAAGCCCGCAGTGTGGATTTGCTTCATGCGAGATTGGAAATAAGCTTACTGAGGAAGAACAGTGGGCTAAGTTAAAGCTTGTCAAGGAAATTGCTGAAGAAGTATGGGGATAAGCATTAGAAAATGAATATATAATGATTTAGAAGGATTGGAGATTGTGAGAAGTCTCCAATCCTTTTTGTTAGGGCAAGGCCCTGTTTTACGCGTGGAGTTTTTCGTGTTCCGAAAAATG
>CAVBPJ010000013.1:0-46434 GCA_963597265.1 Evtepia sp.
GGAAAAGTATGACCTGTATACAGAACAGGTAGTTCTTCACCCGGCTAAGAAGTACAAGTGGCTTATAAGGATTGGCAAGCTGCTGATCTTTGCTGTTTCTGTCGTAATAGCGGCAACTTTGTTTATGGTATTTTTATATCCGGTATTACAGAAGAGGATTGAAGAGAAGAATAAGGACAAGAATGTCATATATATCCAGAAGGATAATTACATATTGGCAGATAACCAGACTGCAGAATATCCAGATATACTGACAGAGAAGGACTTGAAGGATAATTATGAGGCTGCGATGGCAACTCTGCGTGCAAGAGTTGAGGACGTTAAGAAATGTGTGGTGGCTGTTGATATTGAGCAGCCTGTTTCTGCTGTTCCTACAGTTGAAAGCAGTCAGACAGAGGTGGCAGGACTTGTAGTTGCCAATATGAATTCAACATATCTTGTACTTACAAGTTCAAGTCTTTTAGAACCGGGCAGAAACTATATAGTAAGGCTTTCTGATGAAGTGCAGACAGAAGCTGCATTTGTATGCAGAAATACAGCTTCCGGCATCGGAATCGTAAGTATTAATGCGGATAATCTTACAAGCGAGCAGCGGAACAGTCTTAAAGTTGCGGAGCTTGATAATTCTTATATGGTAAAGCAGGGCGACCTTGTAATTGCGGCAGGAAAGCTTTATGAAACTTCCAAGGGTGTGTCATATGGTACAATTGCAGGCTCTAAGGTTGAGTACAGCAAGGACAGTGGATATGAAGTATTTGAGACAAGTATAAGCATTACCGCAGGCGGTTTCGCAATATTGTTTAATTCGGAAGGAAAAGTCGTAGGCGTGTCTAAGGCATCAACAGATACAACTACTAATTTTATCGGAATATCTGACCTTAAGGCACAGATAGAGACTATGATTAATGAGCATGGAATCATGTACTGTGGAATTACAGGACAGAATGTGACAGACGAGCTTGCAGCAAAATACGGACTTCCGAGTGGCGTATACATATCTAATATAGATATTGATTCTCCGGCTTATTATGCAGGATTGCAGGCAGGAGATGTAATTAGTGCAATTAATGGACAAAGTATTTTGACAATTCAGCAGTTTAGTGAGAAACTATATCAGTGCGCTGATGGGGATGCTCTGTATGTGACTGCCATGAGGCAGGGAAAAGATGGATATTCAGACGTATCATTTTCAGTAATTGTACAGCTAAAAGAACTTAATTAACGGAGGCAGAAGGATTTATGCGTTATATAGAGACTCTTAAAGATGGAGAGAGGATTTCAGAGGTATATCTGTGCAAATCAAAGTCAATTGCACTTACTAAGACAGGCAAGGAATATGCTAATGTAATGCTTGCAGATAAGACAGGACAGATTGATTCTAAGATATGGGATCTTAATTCAGGCGGAATTGCTGAATTTGATGTCAATGATTATGTTGCAGTAACAGGTCAGGTAACAAGCTACAACGGAGCATTACAGTTTAAGATAGAGAGAGCAAGAATTGCATCAGAGAATGAGTATGTTGCATCTGATTATGTACCATCTTCAAGATTCAATATTGATGATATGTTTGCAGAACTTATGAAGTATGTAGACAGTGTTAAGAATACATATATGAAGCAGCTGTTATATTCTTTCTTTAAGGATGAAGCATTTGCAAAGAAGTTCAAATGTGTATCAGCAGCCAAGACAGTACATCATGGTTTCGCAGGCGGATTGTTAGAGCATAGCTTAAGTGTAACAAGATTATGTGACAAGATGAGCAGTAACTATGATTTCCTTAACAGAGATCTGCTTATAACATGCGCAATGCTGCATGATGTCGGCAAGGTTAAGGAATTATCTGAATTTCCTAAGAATGATTACACTGACGAGGGTAATTTCTTAGGACATATTGTTATCGGATACGAGATGGTTATGGAAAAGGTTAAGCAGATTGACGGATTCCCTGATATGCTTGCAATGCAGATTGGACACTGCATACTTTCACATCACGGAGAGCTTGAGTATGGCTCACCTAAGAAGCCATCAATAGCAGAGGCTGTTGCATTATCTATGGCAGATAATATGGACGCAAAGCTTGAGACATTAAGAGAAGCGCTTGAAGCCAAGGATACCAACGACTGGCTTGGTTATAACAGATGGCTTGATTCTAATATAAGAAGGACAACTAATGAGTTTTAAGAAAGATGATAAAGTAACATTTGTAATTGAAGATATAGGAACTGGCGGAGAGGGTATCGGCAAGGTTGATGGATACACCCTCTTTGTTAAGGACGCAATAATCGGAGATAAGATTGAGGCGAAGATTATTAAAGCCAAGAAGAATTATGGCTATGCAAGGCTTGAGAAGATTATAGAGGCTTCACCTGACAGAGTGACTCCAGCATGTCCGGTTGCAAGACAGTGCGGTGGCTGCCAGATTCAGCAGATGAGCTATGAGGCACAGCTTAAGTTCAAGGAAAAGCTGGTCGATGATAATCTTAAGCGAATCGGTAAGATAGAAGGCTATGAGTTTTTCCCTGCTATCGGAATGGAAGAGCCTTTCAGATACAGAAATAAAGCACAGTATCCGGTTGGAACTGCTAAGGACGGAAGCATTGTGATGGGCTTCTATGCGGGAAGAACACACTCTATTATTTCATGTACAGATTGTAAGATTGGTGCAGTAGAGAACCAGTATATTCTTGCTGTCATAAAGAGCTGGATGGAGCTTAACGGTGTTACACCATATGATGAGCAGACTGGAAAAGGGCTTGTGCGTCATGTACTTATAAGAACAGGATTCCACACAGACGAGATAATGGTCTGTCTTGTTATTAACGGTACGAAGCTGTCTGACAAGTTAAAGGAATCGCTTGTAAAGCGTCTTACAGAAGTGTCACTCGATTCAGATATAAGTACTGACAAATGTATTAAGTCAATTATGCTTAATTACAACACGGAGAACACTAATGTCATTCTTGGCAGACAGTGCGAAACTCTGTGGGGAAAGAGCTATATTGAAGATTATATCGGAGATATCAAATATCAGATATCACCGCTTTCGTTCTTTCAGGTTAATCCAAGACAGACTGAGAAGCTGTATGGAAAAGCCCTTGAATACGCAGGACTTACAGGCAATGAGACAGTATGGGACTTATATTGTGGAATAGGAACAATTTCTTTATTCCTTGCCAAGAATGCAAGAAAGGTATATGGCGTTGAGATTGTTCCACAGGCTATAGAGGATGCAAAGAATAACGCAGCAATTAACGGCATTGATAATGCTGAGTTTTTTGTCGGAAAGGCAGAGGAGGTCGTACCACATTTCTACGAGGAAATGGCGCGACTGGCAGCAGACACATCTGCAACGGAGGCACAGCGTGAGGAAGCAAGAAAGAGTATTACTCCTGATGTCGTAGTAGTTGACCCGCCAAGAAAGGGCTGCGACGAGTCGCTTCTTGACACTATTGTCAAGATGTCGCCTGACCGTATCGTGTATGTAAGCTGCGATTCGGCTACACTTGCCCGTGACTTAGGGCTGCTTGCAGCCAAGGGCTACAGAACTGTGAAGGTGCAGCCTGTGGACCAGTTCTCGCATACGGTGCATGTGGAGACGGTGGCGCTGCTTTTGAAGGAACAGCCGGCAATTGATTAGTGGTAAATATAATAGAGTAAGAGAAGAAGACATTCCAAACCGGTATTTTTACAGGCTGCGGGGTGTCTTTTTTGTGGTTATAGATGGGGTTTATAAAGGATAATAGAATCTAGAATATATTTGAAGGTGATGATTTTATGTTTGAATTGAATGATGAAGAAGTGGAAAATCTTTCAAGGTGCAAAAATTTCACCTTGAATATGGGAAGATGTTCAAATATAAGCTGGACTACATACCTTTGTAGCATGTTGGTAAGCGAATTGTAGAACAGGAACAGGCAGGAGAAGAAAGGGCAAAATATGGTCAGGCTTTAATTGAGGCATTAGCGGATGAACTTACAAAAGAGTATGGAAAAAGTTTTTCAAAAAGAAATCTGCAATATTTTCGCAAATTTTATCTTGCTTTTCCAGATGAACAGATTGTGAACGCATGCGTTCACAATTTGAATTGGACACATTTTAGGGCACTTTTACGTGTGCCGGATGAAAATGCCAGATTATGGTATATGAACGAAGCTGCGCAGGAAGGCTGGAGTTCAAGAACTTTAGATAGAAATATCAGCACACAATATTATTACAGATTAATGCAGTCACCAAAGAAAGACACAGTTATTAATGAAATGCTGCAGAAAACAGCGAAAAATCAAAAGAATAAATTTGAACTCCTAAAAAGTCCAATTGTTGCAGAGTTTCTTGGCTTCAAAAATGAAGATTCTTATATTGAAAGTGATTTAGAGTCAGCTATTTTAACACATATCAGAGATTTTCTTATGGAGATGGGAAAGGGATTCGCTTTTGTTGCCAGACAGCAGCATATTGTTACTGAGACAGAAGACTATTTTATTGATCTTGTTTTCTATAATATTGAGTTAAAATGTTATGTGCTTATAGATTTAAAAATGGGGAAAATCACTCACCAAGATGTGGGACAGATTGATATGTATGTCCGAATGTATGATGAACTGAAATGTAAGGCGGGAGATAATCCTACACTTGGAATATTACTTTGCGCGGAAACAGATGAAGATATAGCAAGATACTCTGTGCTGCATGATAACGACAGACTTTTTATGTCAAAATATCTCACATATCTGCCAACAAAGGAGCAGTTGAAAGCAGAGATAGAAAGGCAGAAGGAAATATTTTATATGCAGCATCCGGCATTGTCTGAAAAGGATAAAGAAGATATGGAAGAATAATTAGAAGAGAATCTGCGGTCACAATTTGTGACCACAAATATTAAATGCAAAGAGGACAGAAAAGAGATGGTATATCACCTTTTTTCTGCCTTTTTTATTTTGTTTAGAAACTATTTAGAAAATATCTCCTTGTTGTTTATCCGTATTTCGTATAGTAGATGCAGAAGATGAAAGGAGGCATGTGGAGGAAAATGATTAAACAGGAACTTACACATTTGTTTAAGAATAAGCTGCTGTTATTTGTGATGATAGTGATATTGCTGATTCCAGCCATATACGCAGGAATGTTTTTAAATTCAATGTGGGACCCGTATGGTGAAATTAGCAGGCTGCCGGTAGCAGTTGTCAACAAAGATGTCCCGGTGGAGTATAACGGAAAGACACTTGCGGTTGGAGATAATCTTCAGACATCATTAAAAGATAACAATGCTATGGATTTCAACATTACAGATGAGAAAAATGCGCAGGAAGGTCTGAAAAATGGAGATTATTACATGGTCATAACTATTCCGCAGGATTTTTCAAAGAATGCGTCTTCTATGATGGATAAGAATCCACAGAAAATGCAGTTACAGTATGCAACCAATCCGGGCTATAACTACATTTCCAGCAAATTAAGTGAAAGTGCAATAAAGGAAATCAAAGCAAATATTATATCAGAGGTTACAACAACTTATACAAAAGCTGTTTTTGCAAGCATTACAGAACTGGGAGATGGCTTAATTCAGGCATCGGACGGTACAGGAAAGTTATTGGATGGTATGAATTCATTAAATGATGGAGCAGGTCTTATCTCAGATAACCTTAATGTAATGACAGAGTCAGGAAGAACTTTGCAGAGTGGCAGTCAGAAGCTTCTAAATGGTGTCGCTGGTTATGTTGATGGAGTTGGACAATTAGATAATGGAATAAATGCTTTATCAGATGGAATTATCAAAGTTTCGGACGGAACGAGTCAGCTTCAGGCAGGAAGTAATGCGTTGTCATTAGGAATTAATCTGATGAAGAAACAGATTGATAACAGCCTTACAACTGAAAATGTGGCGCAGATTAACATGGCTTCAGGTTCTCTGCTTGTATTGAATGATAATATCCAGAAGCTGAATACAGCGGTTAAAGGAATTGATACAACTAAGATAAGTCTGGCAGGCGAAGCTGCCGGAGCAGATTTACAGAAAGCAGGAAATGCATTAAATGGCGCAGCAGCAGACCTTGTAGGAAAATATGCAGTAACAGGTAATGCATCAGACCTTAGTGGTGGCGCTAAAAATGTAATAAATGCTTACAGTATTCTGGCAGGGCTATATCAGAGCCAGAATCTGACAGATGAACAGAAAATGCAGATATCACAGGCAATGTCTTATCTGTATGATTCCAATAATCAGTCAGAAACAGCTTATAACAATATTGTGAATGCTGTGGGTGGCATTAAAGAGGCAGGTAAAAATGTACAGAGTGCAGGAAATACACTTACAGGTCTTGCACAGTCTGATATGTCTGGACAGGTGGTAATATTACAGGCTTCTGTTGCCCGGATGGCAGCAGCGTCAGACCAGTTGTTACCGGCTTCATCAAAGGCAATGGATTCCCTTCTTTCAGGAATGCAGAATGTGCAGGCTGGATTAGGAAATACAGAGGCTGAAAATGGACAGATGGGAATTATTGAGGGAATGACTAATCTGGATAATGGTATTAAAAGTCTTAATGCTGGAGTCAGTGGAACGGACGGCATGCTTAGTGGAATTTCAAGGCTTCAGGCAGGAAGTCAGCAGCTTGTTGATAAAGGAACTGAACTAAAAGATGGTATGGCACAGGTGACAGATGGAACATCAAAGATAGCAGATGGTGCGGCGGCATTAGCCAATGGTTCTAAAGATTTGCAGAGTGGAATCACTGCTGTTACTGATGGAATATCTGTTCTGAACACCTCATTAAATGATGGTGCTGATAAGATATCACAAAACACTGTAAATGATTCTAATGTTGATATGTTTGTTAATCCTCTTACAGTTGAGGAAACACAGATTACAACAGTTGAAAACAACGGTCATGCAATGGCTGCATACATGATGTCAGTCGGACTATGGGTTGGATGCCTTGCATTTTGTCTGATGTATCCGTTGGTAAAATATCATGACAAATTAAAGAACGGATTTACATGGTTTATGAGTAAAGCCATTATTCTGTATCCAACAGCAATTATAATGGCACTGGTATTATATTCTTCATTACATGTTATAGATGGATTTAACCCAGTACAGACAGGAAATACAATACTTGTCACAATTGTTACAGCAGTATGTTTTATGACGATAATGTATTTCTTCAATGCACTACTTGGGAAAGTAGGAAGCTTTATTATGCTGGTATTTATGGTATTACAGCTGGCAGGCTCGGCGGGAACATATCCTATTGAGATATCAGGCACATTTGCAGAAGCAATTCATAAGTATGTACCATTTACTTACACAGTGAATGCATTTAGAAGCGCCATATCTGGTGGTGCAGGTATTCACAATGAATTGACAGTATTAGCAGTATTGACAGTGATATTTATCATTCTTACGGTGCTGCTGTTCTGGTATAGGGCAAAGAGAATAAATGCGGGCAAACCAGTATTTTATTCATGGATTCAGGAACACGGACTTGCATAGAATTATAGGAGGTAACAGGGAATGAATAATTTAAAAGGAAAACTAACTAGGATGAATCCGAAAAAGGGATTCTGTAACCTGATATTGTGTTTTATAATTTTCTGTATCGTTGCAGGTGTCGGAACAATAGCCAAATTTGGCAGCAGGATACCTGAAATAAGGCAGCAGATACAGACAATTGAAAATGCACATGAGCAACAGACAGATAATTTCATTCAGGAAGGCAGTCAGCATGAGAATGATTATAAAAAACATCAAGAAATTGACTGGGAGAATATCATCACATTCAAGACAAGTGATTATATCTTTATTGGCTGTGTGATAGCAGTGCTGTGGATAATACTTGGCATTTACTGGCTATACACAACAGCATATGTTGTATCCAAAGCGTGGGAAGTCGGAGCAAATGCATGGATATTCGGTGTGCTTACATTAGTAACGAATCTGTTTGGTGTGGCATGCTTATGGATATATATTAAAATGTTTCATGTATGCCCGCATTGTGGGAAGCTGCAGCCAAGGAAAGCCAATAATTGTGCTATTTGTGGAACGGCTATATACATAAGATGTCCGGAATGTGCAGCCAGAGTATCTATTAAAGATGAGTATTGCAACGGCTGCGGAAGAAAAATGCGTAATCAGTAGAATAGAAAAATAGAACACATTTATCAAAGGGCTTTCGCAATAACATGCAGAAAGCCCTTTTAGTATTTCAGGTAGTAGGTGCTTCATAGCTGGTTTCAGTCTCAACCCACTGCACCCATACGGAGGTTCTTGCTCCGCCATTAGATATGAATGTATATATTCTGCATAATGACCAGAGTTTGGTCGTTGGATTCTGCTGGCGGATAATCATGACATGAGATTCCTGAGACTGGGTGTATACAATATCATCTAATATAGTCCGTGTAGTAACAGAGGTGTTATCGTATGTCTGGGATTCAACTGAACCTGAATTGTATATACTGGTACGGCGCATGTCAGTAAGAATTGGTACTGAAGTATCTTTTGCAGCAATAGTGATTCTTGCAGTTGTCATGGAAGTATTCTGATAAGTAAGAATAAGATTTTCTATCGGAATGTTTAAAGTACTGTTCAGAACAGAAAGATTAACATGGTATTCGTCAAGAGATTTGTACAGGTTAGGGGTTGTTATGTCGTCAGTTGAGGTCTTGAAGTTGAGTTTATAACTGAGAGGTGTATCTTCAACCACAGTAATCGCGGGCGTCTCACCGGTATCGCCCTTGTCGCCTTTTTCACCTTGAATACCCTGTTCGCCGGTGTCGCCCTTGTCACCTTTCTCACCTTGCGGACCGGTATCGCCTTTGTCGCCTTTTTCACCTTGAATACCCTGCTCGCCGGTGTCGCCCTTGTCACCTTTCTCACCTTGTGGACCGGTATCGCCTTTGTCGCCTTTTTCACCCTGAATACCCTGCTCGCCGGTGTCGCCCTTGTCACCTTTCTCACCTTGTGGACCGGTATCGCCTTTGTCACCTTTTTCACCCTGAATACCTTGCTCGCCGGTGTCACCCTTGTCACCTTTTTCACCTTGTGGACCGGTATCACCTTTGTCGCCTTTAGGACCTTGGATACCCTGTTCACCCTGCGGTCCGGCTGGTCCTTCAGGTCCCTGAATACCTTGCTCACCCTGTGGTCCGGGACAGCCTTTATCTCCCTGAACACCCTGTGGACCTAGTTCTCCCTGTGGACCCTGCATTCCGGCAGGTCCTTGTTCACCGGCAGGACCACGCTCGCCTTTTTCTCCACGTTCGCCTTTAGGACCGGGAGGTCCCATTGGTCCGGGGTCACCCTGAGGTCCGATAGGACCTTTGTCACCTCTAGGTCCTATTGGTCCGGGATTACCCTGAATACCCTGTAAACCAATTTCTCCGGTATCCCCTTTAGGACCTACATCACCACGGACTCCCTGCGGACCTCTTGGACCCATAGGACCAGTTGCTCCTCTTGGTCCGACTGGACCGGGGCAGCCAGTATCTCCTTTAATTCCACGAGGTCCCATAGGACCCTGTTCACCTCTGGGACCCTGTTCGCCACGCGGCCCTTCTGGTCCCATAGGACCCTGTGGTCCCTGAATTGTGACATATGTGCCGGTTCCAGAAGAAGAACCACAGCCATTGCAGCAGTTTCTTGAGTTATTATTTAAATAGTTCATAATAACCGCCCAACGCATAAAGATATCTTTACTTACATATTATGCAGGGATTACGGATGTGAGCCAGATGTAGTAACAGAAATTATTATAAATATCAAATGACGCATTGCGTAATACGAAAAAGCATGTTATAATACTAAAAATAAATGGAGAGGAGATATTATATGACTATAGCAGAGACAGTAAAGCAGCTTAGAGAAAGCGTTGGAATGACAAGAAAAGAATTCTCACAGCATACAGGTATTCCTGTGCGTACATTAGAGGACTGGGAGGCATCAAGAAGAACTCCACCAGAATACATTCCAAGGCTGATTGGTTACCAGTTAAAGTATGAGGAATTACTTAGAGAGAAGGAAGCAGGTGAATTTTAAGTAGCCCACGTATTAATTAGATGTTAATATATTATATTATGTAACCCGAAACTGACATATTGAAAGCGAAGGGAGATTTTATTGAAGGCTGGATTATTAAGGACACAATTTAGTTACCAGAATACAGTGGTGAGAGAGAAGATGAAGGAAAAGACAAAGGAGTCTGTTAGTGCGGTAGTACCGATAATGCTTATAGTGCTGCTTCTTGGCTTCACAGTAGCGCCTCTCTCACCGAGTATACTGGTTGAATTTATTATTGGAGCCGTGCTGGTTATTATTGGCATGGTGTTTTTTTCTTTAGGGGCGGAATTGTCCATGTCACCAATGGGTGAAAGAGTTGGCGGAAGCATGTTAAGAACTAAGAAATTATGGATGATTATAGCGATTGGGTTTATCCTTGGAGTTATAATTACGGTTTCAGAGCCGGATCTGCAGGTGCTTGCAGGACAGGTGGCGGCAGTTCCTAACATGGTGCTTATATTATCTGTAGCAGTTGGAGTAGGTGTATTTCTTGTAGTTGCACTTTTAAGAATACTTTTTGGAATACCTCTTGCACCGCTTCTGCTTGTATTTTATGCTATTGTTTTCGTGCTTGCGATGTTTGTTCCTAAGGATTTTCTCGCAGTTGCATTTGATTCAGGCGGAGTAACAACAGGTCCGATGACTGTACCATTTATAATGGCACTTGGTGTTGGTATATCTGCTATCCGTAACGATAAACATGCCGGCAACGATAGTTTCGGTCTTGTATCTTTATGCTCAATAGGACCGATACTTGCAGTACTTATTCTTGGAATGGTTTACAGTACAGAGGGCAATTTTACGACAACAGCAATTACTGAAGTGAGTGATTCTGTAGAACTTGGTAAGTTATTTCTGTATGAGATACCTGAATATCTGAAGGAGATAGCAGCATCACTGCTTCCGATAGTTGTGTTCTTCGGAGTATTTCAGATATTTGCACCTAAGATGAATAAGCAGTCACTTATGAAGATATGTGTTGGACTTGTGTATACATATGTAGGGCTTGTGCTTTTTCTTACAGGCGCTAATGTCGGATTTATTCCTGCAGGTAATTATCTTGGTTCAGTGCTTGCTTCATTATCATTTAGATGGATTATCGTTCCTATCGGCATGATAATTGGATATTTTATTGTTAAGGCAGAGCCTGCGGTATATGTACTTATGCATCAGGTAGAAGAACTTACATCAGGAAGCATATCAGGCAAATCAATGCAGATAAGTCTTTCTGTTGGTGTTGCGGTATCAGTAGGTCTTTCGATGATAAGGGTGCTGACAGGTGTATCAATATTGTATTTCCTCATTCCGGGCTATGGAATTGCGCTGATACTTACGCTTTTTGTTCCGAAGATATTCACTGCCATAGCATTTGACTCCGGTGGAGTTGCGTCAGGTCCGATGACAGCTACATTTTTACTGCCACTGGCACAGGGAGCATGTCTTGCAGTGGGTGGTAATATTGTAACTGATGCATTCGGTGTTGTTGCCATGGTTGCCATGACACCTCTTATAACCCTGCAGATTCTTGGTGTTATATACAGAATCAAGGACAGCAGGAGAGCAAATGTGCCACAGACCATTACTCCTGTTGTGGATATGTTTGCAGAGCTTTCAGATGATGCGATTATTGAATTATAGAGGTAGATGGATATGAGTGAAGTATATGTAATGGTAACAATATGCAGCAGGAAGAATATGCCACGTTTTGTTGCATGCTATAAGGATTATAATGTTGAAGCAGCTAATATATCGTTAGGCAGGGGAACAGCGTCAAGTGATGTGCTTGATTTACTGGGACTTGAGGATGACGAGAAGGGTATCCATATGTCACTTGTTACAGAGGATACATGGAAGAATGTTAAGAAGGGGCTGCAGAGTAAGTTAAGAATAGATGTGCCGGGAACAGGAATCGCATTTATCGTGCCATTAAGCAGTATTGGTGGTAAGAGAGAACTGGGATTCTTAATTGACGGGCAGGAATATAAGAAAGGAGATGAGAGCACATTGAAGGATACGAAACATGAGCTTATTGTCGCAATAGCTAATTATGGATATAATACACAGGTGATGAGAGCAGCGGAAGAAGGCGGTGCAACAGGTGGAACTGTGCTTCACGGAAAAGGTGTTGGAATGAAGCGTGCAGAGCAGTTTCTTGGGGTTTCGCTTGTTTCTGAGAAGGAAGTGATTCTTATTGTTGCAAAGTCATCGCAGAAAAATGCGATTATGCGTGCTATAATGGACAAAGCCGGCGTAGACAGCAAGGCGGGAACTATTGTGTTCTCACTTCCTGTTACAAGTACGGCAGGACTGCGTATTCTTGAGGATTCGCAGGATGAAGAGGTTAATGATGAAAACAATAATTGATTACCAGAATGATGAGAGAGAAAAGGTTCTGCTTGATGTAAGAGATAAGCAGGAATTCGAGAAAGAAACATACCCAGGCGCAAGAAACTGGTACTGGGAGGAACTGATTAAGGTGCTTGAAGAAACACCTGATGAATTCACACAGCAGTTTGATAAGAGTGTTCCTATATATCTTCTGTGTTATACAGGTCTGCACAGCGATGATCTGGCAGATATTCTTGAAGATATGGGTTATGAAGTCTACAGCCTGTATGGTGGCTGGGGCGCTTATATGAAGTGGAAGTTCGAGAATTATGTTAAGGAAGCACAGGCAGAGAATGAGCTTTCAGGTGAAGAAAGAGTTAAGGAAATAGAGCGCAGTATAGTCAAGAAGTTCAGAAAGCCTATATGGAGAAAGTTCACACAGGCACTTAATGAATACGACCTTATACAGGATGGAGATAAGATTGCTGTCTGTATATCAGGCGGTAAGGACTCTATGCTTATGGCGAAGCTTTTTCAGGAGCTTAAGAGACATGGAAAGAATAATTTTGAACTCGTATTTCTGGTTATGAATCCAGGATACAATGATATTAATTATCAGGTTATTCTTAATAATGCAAAGATTCTTGATATTCCAATAACTGTGTTCAAATCAGAGATATTCGATACGGTTGCAGATATAGAGGAATCTCCATGTTATCTGTGCGCCCGCATGAGAAGAGGATATCTGTACAGCAAGGCTAAAGAACTGGGCTGCAATAAGATTGCGTTAGGTCATCATTATGATGATGTTATCGAGACAATTCTTATGGGAATGTTGTATGGAGCGCAGATTCAGACTATGATGCCAAAGCTTCACAGCACTAATTTTGAGGGAATGGAGCTTATAAGACCACTTTACCTTATAAGAGAAGCTGATATAATACATTGGAGAGATTATAATAATCTCGCATTTATACAGTGCGCATGCAGGCTTACAGAGAGCTGTGCTTCATGTGGAGGAACAGAAAAGGGTTCTAAGAGAGGCGAGATTAAGCAGCTTATCAAAGACCTGACTAAGGTAAGCCCTTACATTGAGAAGAATATTTTCAGAAGTGTTGAAAATGTTAATCTTGATACAGTTATTGCGTATAAGCAGTATGGTGTTAAGCATAATTTCCTTGAAAGATACGAGGAAATGGGCAGACTCAATGGTGCATCAGGCAGCCAGACAGCAGATAATAAGGAGATGGAATAAATATGTCATCACAATATAATTGCGATTATTGCAACAACCTTGTATATGACGAGGAGATTGAAGGATATGTATGCGATGTTGATATGGACGAGGACGATTATGCAAGACTTTTAAGTTCTTCATATAAACAGTGTCCATATTATCAGAGCAATGACGAATATAAGATTGTCCGTCATCAGATGTAGACAGGTTAAGATTAGATTACGGAAGGAGATTATTAATGAACAAGATAGCAAGTTTTACAGTGAATCATCTTGATTTATTGACAGGTATATATGTATCAAGAAAGGATTATATCGGAGATGTATGTCTTACAACATTTGATTTAAGATTTACAAGACCTAATGAAGAACCACCTATGGATACTCCGGGAATCCATTCGATTGAGCATCTTCTTGCTACATTTTTAAGAAACCATGCAGAGTGGGCTGAGAAAACTATATATTTTGGACCTATGGGTTGCAGAACAGGTTTTTACGTTATATTTGCAGGAGATTTAAAGTCAGAGGATATTATCGGGGTATTAAGAGAAGCTGCTGATTATGTTCTTAATTATGACGATAATACACCAATTCCTGGATATTCACCAAGAGACTGTGGTAATTATCTGGATAACAATCTTAAGCTTGCGAAGATATATATGAGGAAGTTTAAGGAGGAGGTTCTGGATAATCCGGTTGCGGAGAGGTTGAATTATCCAGTGTAGGTTGTGGCCAGTCTGGGGGTATCGGGCTGTGGCTTTCATGGATTACTGCGCTTAGCAGGAGTAAATGCCGCCATATACAGAGTTTTTTACAGCGTGCAAAAGCAAACGCACTTCGTTTGAACGAGCTTTTGCACGCTGAACTTTTGTCTATGGCGGCATTAACTCCTGCACAGCTCGTAATAAATCAAGCCACAGCCCGATACCCCCAGACTGGCAATCTACACAGTGGAGAACTGGCAGGGGTGAAAAATCTCCAGCATTAGATTTGGCTTCGCCGGTCTAATGCTGGAGATTTTTATGAGAGTGATTTATAACAATTAGTTATGTATTATACCTCGAATAATAATTCGCTGTAGCTTGGGAATGGCCAGAATTCCTTGTCTACTATCATCTCGGCTTTATCTACTGGAGCTCTTAATTCGTCCATAGCAACCTTTACTGTGTCTCTGAAGTACTCAGCCTGTGCCTTGCCTTCGAGTGTAGCTGCTGTAGCAACTGTTTCTGCAAGCTTAGCTGAAGCTGCCTTCATTTCCTTTAAGTAGCCAGATACTTCTGTGAGGATATCTGCCTGAACTGAAGCGTCTGCTCCGGCTTCCTTAACTGAAAGTACTGAGTTAGCAAGCTCTGTTGTGTATGAGATAACAGCAGGAATGATTTCCTTGCCAGCCATATCTATCATTGTCTTAGCTTCGATATTGATTGCCTTAGAGTATGCTTCGTACTTAATCTCAGCTCTTGACTTTAATTCTGATTCTGTGAATACACCGAACTGCTCAAACATCTTAATTGTTTCAGGTTTAACAAGTGAACCAACAGCTTCAACCATAGATGTGATGTTTGGAAGTCCTCTTCTTTCAGCTTCTGCTACCCATTCATCTGAGTAACCGTTGCCGTTGAATACAACTCTGTGATGATCTGTGAAGAGTTTCTTAATCATATCATGGACAGCCATCTGCATATCCTCAGAACCCTCTAATTCATCAGCGATTTCCTTAAAGCTTTCTGCAACGATTGTATTAAGAACAACATTGGCAGGAGCGATTGAATCTGAAGAACCAACCATACGGAACTCGAACTTGTTACCTGTGAATGCGAATGGAGATGTTCTGTTTCTATCTGTAGCATCCTTGTTAAGGTCTGGAAGAGTAGAAGCACCAGTCTTTAACTTACCTTTCTGGATAGAGCTTGTAGCATCACCCTTATCGATTAACTGCATAACTACATCTTCAAGCTGCTCGCCGAGGAACATAGAGATGATAGCTGGAGGTGCCTCGTTAGCTCCAAGTCTGTGGTCGTTACCAACATCAGATGCAGACTCACGGAGAAGGTCAGCGTGTGTATCAACAGCCTTCATAATTGCACCAAGTACAAGAAGGAACTGGAAGTTCTCATGTGGTGTCTTACCTGGGTCAAGCATGTTGATACCATCATCAGTTGTGATAGACCAGTTGTTATGCTTACCAGAACCGTTAACACCTGCAAATGGCTTCTCATGGAGAAGGCATACAAGACCATGTCTGTAAGCAACTTTCTTCATAACTTCCATCATAAGCTGGTTGTTATCAGTTGCAATGTTGCACTGTGCATAGATAGGAGCTAACTCATGCTGTGCAGGAGCAACTTCGTTATGCTGTGTCTTAGCAGATACACCAAGCTTCCATAATTCTTCATTAATATCTTTCATGAAAGCAGCAATTCTTTCACGGATAGAACCAAAGTAGTGATCATCAAGTTCCTGACCCTTAGGAGGCATAGCTCCGAATAAAGTACGGCCAGAGAAGATAAGATCCTTTCTCTGTAAATATTTCTCTCTGTCTACGATGAAGTATTCCTGCTCAGCACCAACTGAAGGAGTAACTCTCTTAGATGTTGTATTGCCCATAAGTCTTAAAATACGAAGAGCCTGCTCGTTGATGGCATCCATTGAACGAAGTAATGGAGTCTTCTGGTCAAGAGCCTCACCTGTGTAAGAGCAGAATGCTGTAGGGATACAAAGAGTAGCACCCTGAGCACCTTCACGAACGAATGCAGGAGATGTACAATCCCATGCTGTATATCCTCTGGCTTCGAATGTTGCACGAAGACCACCTGAAGGGAATGATGAAGCATCAGGTTCACCCTTGATTAATTCCTTACCTGAGAATTCCATAAGCACCTTTCCATTTTCCTTAGGTGCTGAAATAAATGAATCATGCTTCTCAGCAGTTGTTCCTGTTAAAGGCTGGAACCAATGTGTGTAATGAGTTGCGCCTTTCTCGATAGCCCAGTCTTTCATTGCATTAGCGATAACATCAGCATCTGCTAAAGATAACTCCTGCACACCTTCCATTGTTAATTTAAGGTTTTTGTAAACGTTCTTTGGTAAACGCTCTTTCATTACTGTGTCGTTAAACACATTCTCGCCGAAGATGTCAGCTACATTGAATCTTTCACTCATAACTTCCTCATCCTTCCTTTTCTTATCTTTTTATTAGTAAAACTAAAAATGGCGCCCAAGTATATACTTCTACAAATATATAAATGGAACGCCTTTGTTCTACCTTATTTAATTAGTGACAGCAAACTGTCTTTAAATAAAATAACTCAGATTATATTATTTTGCAAGTGCTTTTTTAAAAAAATTTAAAAAATTAAGTTCACCTGAAATCTGAGAGCTAAAAATGCTTACTCTGAAACTGATAATGCTGCTTCAGAAGAGGTTCCATTATCTAACTTAGATTCTCCAATATATGTACCGGATACAATAACACGCTGCTTAGAATCGTCTGTACAGGTTGAAAATGTGACAACCTGTGTTGTGTTGGAAACATCGACACCAGTGTCATATAGAGATTCCGCCTTAACGATTTTAGCATATTCGCGAAGTCCTGTTAAGTTACTGAAGTTAAAAGTAAATGTATTACTTACCGGGTCAGTAACGTATACTGTGAAAATCTTGTATTTACGGATTACATCCTCTGTATAAATATAAAAAACATCATTACCTTCTGTCTGGTAGAAACCAGAATTCTTATATCTGGCAAGAGTACCAAACATAGCACCGGAGCCCATGTTATGTCCATAGATAAGAACATGGCTGGCATTAAGACCATCCTTGATTCTGTAATCAACGAACAGGCATCCGTTACGATTGTATGTCTTGTCAAATGTATGAGTAAGATAAAAGTCATTATCGGTTGTCTGGGCAATTGGAAGCCTTATATCAACCGACGGCACATAAAGAAAACCAAGACCATCCGAATTGATGTCAAGCAATGCCTGATGGTTATAAACAAAAGGAATTGTTACATCAGGTTCGTCATCTTCAATCGTAATGTTAACCGGTGTATCTTCAAGGACATCTCCTTCAATATTGTCATAAATGTCGTTGCCCTTCTTATATTCAAGAAGGATAGATACAAGCTTTACTGCTGCAAATACAAATACGCAGGCACATATGATTAAAATAATACGGCTAATGATGTTAGATCGCTTTTTCTTTTTCTCTTTAGCATCGAATATAGCATCTGCTTCGTCTGGTTTTGTCTCAGGTGAAGTAGATGTTATAAAATCATCATCTTCATCTGTCTTTAAGTTACCCATAAATATCTCCAATCCTTATCAAGCTTTTCCTGCTGAACCGAAAAGGTTAATCTTCTCGCGAACAGTTTCTTTAATAGCTTCACAGCCAGGAGCCAGAAGCTTTCTAGGATCAAATCCCTTTCCTTCAAGGTCTTTGCCTGCTTCAATATACTTTCTTGTTGCATCAGCAAATGAAAGCTGGCACTCTGTATTAACATTAATCTTAGATACTCCAAGAGAAATTGCTTTCTGAATCATATCTGCAGGAATTCCTGTACCACCGTGAAGAACTAATGGCATATCACCAATCTTTTCCTTAACGGCTGCAAGTGTCTCAAAGCTTAATCCTGGCCAGTTAGCTGGATACTTTCCATGAATGTTACCGATACCTGCTGCAAGCATGTCTACACCAAGATCAGCAATAGCCTTACACTCATTAGGGTCTGCACATTCACCCATTCCGATAACACCATCTTCTTCTCCACCGATTGAACCAACTTCTGCTTCAATAGAAAGACCAAGATTGTGTGCTACATTAACAAGTTCTGTTGTCTTCTTGATATTCTCATCAATTGGGTAGTGAGAACCATCGAACATAATAGATGTGAAGCCTGCTTTGATACATTTGTAGCATCCTTCGTATGTTCCGTGGTCAAGATGAAGAGCAACAGGAACAGTGATTCCAAGAGACTTGTCCATAGCCTTAACCATGGCTGCAACTGTCTCGAAACCTGTCATATACTTACCAGCACCCTCAGATACACCAAGGATTACAGGAGCGTTCATTTCCTGTGCAGTAAGAAGAATAGACTTAGTCCATTCAAGGTTATTGATGTTGAACTGACCGACAGCATATTTGCCGGCAAGAGCTTTGTCTAACATTTCTTTAGCTGAAACTAACATATTTCTTTACCTCCATTGCACGATTTTGCATGCTAATATTATATCTCATCTCATTAAAAATGAAAAGGAATATTTAAATGATATTTATGTGTTAATACAAAGAAATATGATGTATAATTAGGCATAAGTATTGAAAATATCCAGAGAAAGGAGATATGTATGGGTTATTTAACATTTTTTATCAACAGGGTAGCTCTTGAAACTCAGACAGCAATGGATTTCTATAATAGTGAAGACCATGCCGGCACAAGCTATCTTCCATTTGTTGGGTTCATGCTTTTTCTTGCAGGAATTGTTGTAATTATCGTCGGATTAGCAACATATCTTACGGCAAAGCATAACTTTAATATATTCTTTGATGCAAGAGATGTAAGAATCACATATGATGAGCAGATTATGTCCGATGATGAGAAAGCAAGACTTAACAATGAGAAACTCGCTAAAGATAAGAAAAGAGGAAAGATAATAATTATAATCGGTGTGGTATTAGTTATTGCTTCCTTTCTTGTATTATAAATGTAATGAGAATCTATACATGAAAACACCGTCTGCCGGAGTAGCAGACGGTGAAAGAGGGAGGAGAGCTGTTCATTAACAACTCGATTTATGAAAAACATATAGTAGATATTGTCTTGTTCTTATGATTGAATTATATTTAACAAAAGTGAAGAAACAATGTGCATAGTGTTAAATCTTATTGAATTAGATATGAACAATTTATGAACGAGTGGTAGATTAAGGAGGGGAATATGCCAACAATTTACAAATGCCCAGGGTGTGGTGCAGCTATGGAATTTGACAGCACAACACAGAAATTAGGGTGTCCGTCATGCGGAATGCAGATTGATGTGCGTGAATATGAACAGAAATATTCACAGAACAGCACTGAAGGGGAATATGACAAGGAGATGAAGATGTACCGCTGTAATACATGCGGTGCTGAGCTTGTTGCAGATGAGTATACATCAGCAACATTCTGTTCATTCTGTGGTAATCCGACACTTATGGAGGATAGACTTAAGGGAGGATTCAAGCCATCGTCAATCATACCTTTTAAGATTGACAAGAATAAAGCAGTAGAGATATACAAGGGCTGGTGTAAGAAAGGACCGCTCACACCGTCTGCTTTATCAAGAACTTCAACAATTGAGAAAATAAGCGGTCTGTATGTACCTTACTGGCTGTATGATTATTCAGCACAGACTGATATGCATGCTAATGCTGAGAAGGTCAGAACAACAAGAAAAGGTGATACAGAGTACACATATACAGATCATTTTCAGGTATTCAGAAATATTTCTGCAGAATTTGAGAAGATTCCTGTGGATGCATCAGAGAAGATGCCTGATGATGCAATGGATAAGTTAGAGCCATTTAATTATAATGATTTGACAGCATTTTCAATGCCTTATCTGTCAGGATATCTTTCAGAAAGATATAACTACACTGCTGACCAGATTCAGGAGAGAGCTACAAGAAGAGCTGATAAGTACATAACAGATATTGCAAGGTCAACAATTACCGGATATTCATCAGTAAATGTAATTCACAACGATATAACAATGCGTCCGACAGGAAGCCAGTATGCGTTATTCCCTGTGTGGGTACTTAATTACAGATTTGGCAAGAAGAATTTCCAGTTTATGCTTAACGGACAGACAGGAAAGATAGTTGCCGACAGACCAATAAGCGGTAAGAAAGCATTTGGATTCGGAGTGGGAATATTCCTTGTTACACTTATTATTACTATGTTTGGAGGGCTGTTGTTCATATGATGAAGATTAGTAGAAAATATAAAGCTCTCATGAGCGTAATTATGGCGTGCTTTATGTGCGTTGGTGTGTTATTCAGCATGAAAACTGATGTCTATGCAGATTCTTCCAAGGAATATGTATATGACAATGCTGGAATTCTTACTTCTGATGAAGTGAGTAAGTTAAAGAGCCAGTGTAAGAAGGCATCTGAGGATTCAGAGTGCGATATCGTTATTATAACAACTAATATCGGTCATGATTATAGCGCAATGGACAGCTATCTTGAGCAGTTCCTTGACGATAACGGATATTCAGAGGATGCAGTAATATATGGTGTTGATATGAAATCAAGAGCCGACAGAATCTTTGAAAGAGGAAAGGCATATGATTCTATGTCAGCAAGCAAGCTTGACAGCATAAGGGAAGCAAGTGAGAAGTATCTTTCAGATGATAATTATTACAAAGCATTTTCTAAATATGTCAAGAATATGAATATGTGCATGACTACAAGTATAGTCAAGAAACTTACATACAAAATGTGGATAAAGCTTCTTATTGCATTAGGTGTTGCTGTTGCAGCAGTTCTTACAATGATGCATAATGCCAAGTCAAGAATGACTGTAAGCAGCACAGAATACACGAAAGACCATAACTTTAAGGTTAATGACAGAAGAGATATATTCATTAATACAACAGTTGTTACAAGACATATTGAGCATAACAGCAGCAGTCACAGCGGTGGCGGCGGAGGCGGTGGAAGCCGCAGTTCCGGCGGACATTTCTAGATAATAACCAGATAACAACAAAGGCGGGTACAGCTATTAACTGTATCCGCCTTTTAATCATATCAAGAATCTTATTATAACTTCTCTGGTTCAGGATATTCCTCGCCAAATGTCTCAACAGTAACAGTCTTCATAACCTGTGGCTTTCTAGGTCTGTCGCTGTAATCTGTGTCTACGCCTGCAATCTTGTCAAGAACGTCTTCGCCCTCGATAAGCTTACCAAATGCAGCATAATCTCCATCAAGATGTGGAGCGTTCTGGTGCATGATGAAGAACTGTGAACCTGCTGAATCAGGTCTCATAGAACGAGCCATTGAAAGAACACCTCTTGTGTGCTTTAAATCGTTCTTGAATCCGTTAGATGCGAATTCACCCTTGATAGAGTAACCAGGACCGCCCATACCAGTTCCTTCTGGGTCTCCACCCTGAATCATGAAGCCTGCGATTACTCTGTGGAATATAAGTCCGTCATAGAATCCCTTCTGAACAAGATTAACGAAATTATTAACTGATGTAGGTGCGATTTCTGGATAAAGCTCAGCTTTCATCACATCGCCGTTTTCCATTGTAAATGTAACTATTGGATTAGCCATATTATTCCTCCTGAAATTCATTAAATTGCCCGCTTGTCTGCATGAGCAAAATGTGATGTAATTAATTCTAAATACAACAGTATAAAAAGTCAAATTAAAACTTTAGAAACAATTATTAATGAAACGGTTATTAGTGGGAGAATTATTGATAGGCATATATGAGAAAATGTATTGATATGGGTAAAGGCAGAACGATAATAATTAATGACAAAGACATACTAAAGCCAGATGGCACACTGGAAATTCCTGATATAGGACTTGGTGAAGCCTACCGTGGGAAAGCTTCATATGTTGTATATGACGAGGAAGATATTGATGATGATATGTTAGAACTTGTATGTGCCAGAAAATACAATGAGCCGCTTGTAATTGCCAGGACACAGCGGTTTATTATACGGGAGATGACTGTCGGGGATTTACCACATTTGTACGAATTATACGAAACACTTTCAGACTGTCAGTATGTGGAACCACTGCATGAATATGAGGATGAGAAAATATTTACAATAAAATATATTGAGAATATGTACGGTTTCTTCGGGTATGGACTGTGGCTTGTATTCGATAAGACAACGGGTGAGCTTGTCGCAAGGGCGGGAATCGAAAACCGCAGTATTGATGGTCAGAATTGTCAGGAACTGGGCTATCTTGTTAAGAGAAGCTGGCAGGGAAAGCATGTGGCATGGGAAGTTATGAGCCAGATAGTGGAGCTTGCTAAAGACAGGTTCGGGTTAGAAGAGTTGTATATCTGCACCATGAAAACAAATATCCCGTCCATTCAGCTTGCATTGAAACTTGGTTTCACATTGTATACAGGCGATACAGACGGGATGAATATATATAGAAGAAAGCTGTGATTATATCAGGCTTTCTTCATATTAAATACATATCTTATAAAATCAGCGGCGTTGGTCTGATATTTTGATGATGACACAACACCATAGCAAGGGTCTGTCATATTGAGGTCGCTGTCTTTGATTACAGGTGCTTCGGAGATATCTACAGCGATAGGATATGTTTCTCCGGCAGTGTTAGTGAAATACACAATATAATCATCGAGTTCCTCTAATTCCTCATCGGAGAATATATCACGCAGGTCACAGAAGAATATATCCTTGTCAGTGCAGAAATAATCAATATACTCGCGTTCAGAAAGATATCCGTCAAGAGAACCTGTTGATGCGTAAGTATATAACTTATTAGCTGAAACATACGCTTCCTGATCCATTGCCACTTCTTTTAGTGAAAATGTATACGAGAAATCAACCTGTTGTTTCTTTCCGTCAATTCCAAGATAGTCTGTAAGTCCGGTTGTAAGCATATCAGTATCATCTTCGTAACCGGTCATCTTACCGTCAAGTACGGCGACAAAACATACAGTATCATAGTTATTCTTTATAATAGAAGTTATAAGAGAAACTGCGAATACAACTGCAAGTATAACGCCTACAATCGGAATCCAGTAGTAGCTCCATATGTATTTAATTTTATCTGAGAAAGACAAATCTTTAAGCTTTTTACGCTGTTCTTTGATTTCGTCATGAATGTTATTTCCTTTAGCCATAAACACTCCTTAATAATCGTTATTGTTTAACAGTTTATCACAAATATTAAGGCAAAAAAACCGCTTTTATAAACATTTAAGAAATATATACGAAAAATTCTTTGATTTTTATGACAGGTCTTGTATAATCATAGTGTTTAAGCAAAGGGGTATATAATTATGAATGGATTTGGATTAGATGGAAAACTTTTTAGAGGACTCACCAAGGCAGGTGACTTCATAATACTGGCAGTTATTACAGTTGTATTCTGTCTGCCGGTTGTAACAATAGGCGCGTCGCTTACAGCAGCATTTTATTCAGGAATAAAACTGGTGCGCGATGAAGAAAGTTATGTTTTTAAGGACTTCTGGAAGTCATTCAAGATGAACTTCGTGCAGGGACTTCTGTTAGAGATTGTACATGCAGTTATCGGTTTCCTTCTCTTTATTGATTTGAGAGCAAGTGTACAGTGGGGTCTTGTTCAGGGCTCACAGATAGGAAGCCTGTTTATATTCGTTGTAATCGGTGTTATGGCAATATGGGTAGGAATTATGCTTTACTCATTTGCAATGCTTTCAAGATATGATAATAAGCTTTTTGGAACACTTAAGAATGCGCTTATTATATGTATGCATCATCTTCCACAGACAATAATCATGCTTATAGCAACTGTCGGACTGATATATTTCTCATGCATATATTTCACTGCATTTATAGTAACAATACCATTGATACTGTATGTTGATTCATATATTTTCTCAAGTATATTCAAGAAACTGGAAAAAGATATGGTTAAGAAAGATGAACCGGATGTTATAGAGAATGAGGAATTGAAAGATATTACAGAGAATATAACAGAAGATTCAACAGATAATAAAGAAGAATAATTCCTAAAAAGGGGCGGGGTCACAGGCTGGGTAGTTTCCTGTGACCCCATTTATATATCTGTACGGTTATGGGATACAGATAGCGAAAGTTATATACAAAAAAGGAGATAACGGTCAGGTGGTAATAGTCCTGACTGTTATCCCCGTTGATAACCAATAATTAATATGAATTATAAAGCGTCTGTTCCACGCTCGCCTGTACGGATTCTGATAGCGTCATATACATCATAAACGAATATCTTACCATCGCCGTACTCACCAGTGTTAATCTGTTCGATTATCTGGTCAATAATCTCTTCGTAAGTCTCATCTGATACAATGGATTCGACTTTTACTTTCGGAAGAAGATTGCCACCGAAATCAACACCATTGTAAACCTGCTTATGTCCGCGCTGGCTTCCGTATCCCATTATATTGGATATCATAAGTCCATGCGCACCATTACTATTAAGGATGGTCTTAAGATCATCAAGTCTTTCAGGTCTGATAATAATCTCTAACTTTTTCATAATTAATATCCTTTCGTGCTGACGACATCATTAAAACACTGCGTCTGGCAAAAGTCAACCACCTTGCATTACAAACGAATAATGTAAATAACAGCTTGACATTCATTGAACAATGTTAAGCTATCAGTCTTCGTAAAGCTGCTTGCTTGTTGAAAAAACTAAAAAACAATAATAGATTGTGATTACAGCAATGAGGGCCTCAACAAGAATAGACCACATTGTTATTGTTGATTTGAATGCGAAGTAGTGTACAAATATTCCGGCAGACATAAGGAGCCATGTTACCTGGTAGTTTCTTGTGACTGCTGACTTCTCCTGAATACGTGCTTCCATAACAAGAGCTTCTGTATAATAATAAGTAAAATATATTGCAAATACGACGCTTATACCAATTGCGATAGAGTACATAGTCTCTGGTATAGGCCATGCTCTTGCGATAAGGTACTGAGAAAGTATCGCACCGGCAAGTCCTGCAAGTGAAAGAATCATACCTTTCTTAAAACGGGAGTTAAGTCCCTTAAGGTCTTTCATACCAATAAATATAAGGATGTATCCAACAATATCGTTACTTACATCAATGTTAACAGTGCCAAAGGAAACCCAGAATCTTGTACAGATCAGGAAAATTCCTATAATAACTAATAATGAGTTCTTTTTATTCATATTATAATATACTCCTTGTAAAAATGTACTTCTATATTAAGTTAATATTGCCATAAGGTCAACGGAAAAGCGGGGGTTTATAAAATTTTTATACGTCATTCCGGCATTTTAAAAATTTTTGAATTTTTTTAAAAAAGTGCTTGCATTATAAAAAATGTTCATGTATAATACAGCATGTCGTCACGACATTGGGCTTTCGCCAAGTGGTAAGGCACTGGATTCTGATTCCAGCACTTCGGGGGTTCGAATCCCTCAAGCCCAGCTAGAAACCTCTCGTATAACTACGAGAGGTTTTTTTGTGCGAGTAACGGGGAAAATCACAACGGCTGCGTACACAGACGGTGGGTTCTCTGTGAGTACCTGCACGGGAATTAT
This sequence comes from Evtepia sp., assembly GCA_963597265.1. Classification (GTDB taxonomy): domain Bacteria; phylum Bacillota; class Clostridia; order Lachnospirales; family Lachnospiraceae; genus Lachnospira. The sequence continues at coordinate 25,921 of CAVBPJ010000013.1, forward strand.
TATGAAAGGGCTGGTGAAGCTGCCAGCATAGGTGTTGTTATGATAGAGTTAGGAAAAACACAATGTCTTAACATTGTAAAGGTAACAGATTTCGGAGTATATCTTGGAACAGAAGAGGATAAGGTTCTTCTTCCTAAGAAACAGGTTCCAGAGGATGTTGAAGTGGGAGATGCTCTCACAGTATTTGTTTACAGGGATTCAAGCGACAGACTTATTGCAACTACTAATAAGCCAAAGATTCAGCTTGGAGAACTTAAGAGACTTAAAGTATCACAGGTTACAGGTATCGGCGCATTTCTTGACTGGGGACTTGAAAAAGACCTCTTAATGCCATACAAGGAACAGACAACACATGTATCAGAAGGCTCAGAGTATCTCGTTGCTCTTTATATAGATAAGAGTGGCAGACTTGCAGCTACTATGAGAATTAACAAATATCTTGAAAAGTCAGAGACACTTGTAAAGGACAGCGCAGTTACAGGTACTATAATAGGAATAACTCCTGACTACAGAGCGTATGTTGCAGTTGAAGATAAGTACGATGCATTTATTCCTATGTCAGAAGTGTTTGAGCCACTTAGTGTCGGTGAGGTTATTCACGGACGTGTTTCAAGAGTAAGAGAAGATGGAAAACTTGTTATAAGTCTTAAGCAGAAGGCTTATATCCAGATGGACGAGGATTCAGTCCAGATATATGATGCCATAGTAAAGAAGGGCGGAAGTCTTGGATTTACAGATAAGGCAGACCCTGAGATTATCAAGAAACATTTTAATATGAGTAAAAATGCTTTCAAGAGAGCTGTAGGAAGACTTCTCAAGGAAGGCAAGATTGAGATAACACAGGATTCAATAATTCTTAAGAAATAGTTTCCAGAGAATTAGCTTCTTTAATGAATATCTTGAATGAATATGACGATTGCGGTACAATATATTCAATGCGTTTGTAACGTAAAATATGTTGAATTTAAGGAGATTATTATGCAGAAAGTAATCAGTACAGACAAGGCACCAAGTGCAATCGGACCATATTCACAGGCAATCGAGATTAACAATATGGTATATACATCAGGAGTTATCCCTGTAATACCAGCTACAGGCGAGATAGCAGAAGGCGGAGTTGAGGCTCAGGCAGAGCAGGCATTCCAGAATCTCTGCAATCTTGTTGAAGCTTCAGGCTCTAAGGTTGAGAATATTGTTAAGACAACAGTATTTATTAAAGAAATGAATGATTTCGGTAAGATTAATGAAATCTACAAGAAATATTTTAAGGAGCCATTTCCAGCACGTTCTTGTGTAGAAGTTGCAAGACTTCCTAAGGATGTTCTTCTTGAAGTGGAAGCAATTGCATGGAAGTAAAAAAAGTTAATGGCTTCTTTATTATATTTGTAATAGGTTATATCGGATTATCTGTTGTGTGTGCATCAATTATGGGGTACGCACAGAATGCAGGTGCTGCTGTTCCTGACTGGATTCAGTATGTTATGTCAGAAGGCATAATTCTGTTTATTGCAATTATATATATGATTGTTCAGAAGATAGACCCTATTACGGAGATTCCATACAAAAGAATAGGCATTGTTGATGTGATTCTTTCACTTGTTGCAGGATACTGTCTTATTCCGGCAGTATTATTAATAAGTAATCTTAGCATGTTGTTTTCAACCAACTATCTTGAGGAGGGGACAACAACACTGCTTACATATCCATTTGCAATGCAGGTGATATTGCTCGCAGTTATTCCACCGCTTGTAGAAGAACTGATATTCCGTGGAATATTCTTTGGTTCATACAGAAAAGCCGGAATGACAGGCGCGGCGCTGATGAGCGGATTATTATTCGGATGCTTTCATCTTAATATTAATCAGGCATTATATGCATTTGTTATTGGCATAGTATTCGCTTATATGGTTGAAGCGACTGGCTCTATATGGTCATCGGTTATAGCACATTTTGCAGTTAATACATATTCAATCGGGGTAGTACAGCTTCTGAAGATGGCAGGCATGTATAACACGGATGGACAGGTATCGGGAGCGGTTGAAGGCGAAGCCGAGCTTGCTGCATCTACGGGTACTCTCACGACAGTAATCCAGATAATTATACTTGCTGTTGTAGCTGCTGCATTCATGATGCTGGCAATCGTGTGCATTAAAACTATGGCAAAAAGACATGGCAATCTTGAGAAAATCAGATTCAGCGGAATCAGATTTTCTCATATAAAGAATTATTTCACGGCTCCGGTTGTCGTTGGAATTGTGATATGCGTTATGTATATGATAACTTTAGAACTAGCCGGGACATTATAACATGCGATGTGATTAAGGCAGATATTGCATTAGTGATGTTTGCAGATAAAAGGACTATAAATTTGTACAATTTATACATATGTGGACTAGCTATGGTAAATTTGCAAAAAAAACCCGGAAAAGATTTGTAAAAATGTCATGTGGTAAAAAAGTCCTATATAGTGTATTATAATCACATCAAAGCGCAATGGCGCATTTATATTAGGAGGATATTTAATAATGGCAAGTTTATCGCTTAAGAATGTTTGTAAAGTATATCCTAACGGTTTCGTAGCTGTTAAGGATTTTAATCTTGAAATTGCTGATCAGGAGTTCATCATCTTCGTAGGACCTTCAGGATGTGGTAAGTCTACTACACTTCGTATGATCGCAGGTCTTGAGGAAATCAGCTCAGGTGAGTTATGGATCGGTGATAAGATGGTTAACGATGTAGAGCCTAAGGACAGAGATATCGCTATGGTATTCCAGAACTACGCTCTTTATCCACATATGTCAGTTTATGATAACATGGCTTTCGGTCTTAAGTTAAGAAAAGTTCCTAAGGCTGAAATCGATAAGGCTGTACATGAAGCTGCTAAGATCCTTGATATCGAGCACCTTCTTGATCGTAAGCCAAAGGCTCTTTCAGGTGGTCAGAGACAGAGAGTTGCTATGGGACGTGCTATCGTTCGTAGCCCTAAGGTATTCCTTATGGATGAGCCTCTTTCAAACCTTGATGCTAAGTTAAGAGTACAGATGCGTGTTGAGATTTCTAAGCTTCACCAGAGATTACAGACAACTATCATCTACGTAACACATGACCAGACAGAGGCTATGACACTTGGTACAAGAATCGTAGTTCTTAAGGATGGTATCATTCAGCAGGTAGATACACCTCAGAACCTTTACAATACACCTAACAACATCTTCGTTGCTGGATTCATCGGATCACCTCAGATGAACCTTATCGACGCTGAAGTTAAGGCTAACGGTTCACAGGTTGACCTTGTACTTTCTGATACAGTTACAATTACTCTTCCAGTTGAGAAGAGCAAGAAGCTTATCGATGGCAACTATGTTGGTAAGACAGTTGTAGTTGGTATCCGTCCAGAGGATGTTAAGGATGATGCAGAATTCATCGCTAAGAATGCAGATTCTAAGTTCACAGCTACAATCAAGGTTTACGAGTTACTTGGTGCAGAAGTTAACCTTCACTATGAAATCGGTGATGTAACATGCACAGCTAAGGTAAATCCTCGTACAACAGCTAGACCAGGTGATGAAGTAACATTCGCTATGGATGTTGACAGACTTCATGTATTCGATAAGGAAACAGAAATCGTTATCACACACTAATTATTAAATGAATCTTAATTATGAAGGGGAAATGCAATAAATTTGCATTTCCTCTTTTTTTTTTTGTCGTTTTGCTTTACAATAAGATAGAATATGTACGAATAAAAGGTAAGTGGTAGACAGAAAGGGATAACAATGATATCTAATAGAATTTTACAGACAACTGTAGATGGACTTAAGGCTATTTCACGAGTGGATTTGTGCATTGTGGATGCAGATAAGAATGTTGCAGCCAAGACTTTTGATAATGTTTCAGAATGCCTTGCAGATGCGATTAGTTTTATTGATTCGCCAGCAGAAAGTCAGGCAGTTAATGGTTTTCAGTTTTTTAAGGTTGAAGATGAAGGAAATCTTGAATATATAATCATGGCAAGAGGAACAAGTGATGACGTATATATGGTTGGAAAGCTTGCTGCATTCCAGATACAGAATTTACTTGTAGCATATAAGGAAAGATTTGATAAGGATAACTTTATCAAGAATCTTCTTCTTGATAATCTTCTTCGTGTTGATATGTATACAAGAGCAGAGAAACTTCATATTGAAACTGATGTTAAGAGAGTTGTATATATTATTGAGACTAAGCACGAGAAGGATACTAATGCTTTAGAGACAGTAAGAACTCTTTTTGCTAATAAAACAAGAGATTTCATTACAGCAGTTGACGAGAAGAGTATAATTCTTGTTAAGGAAGTTAAGGGTAATGAATCATATGAAGAACTTGACAAGACTGCAGATGTTATAATCGATATGTTAAGTACAGAGGCCATGAGTGCAGCACATGTTGCTTATGGTACAATTGTCAATGATATAAGAGAAGTTTCAAGATCTTATAAGGAAGCTAAGATGGCACTTGATGTAGGAAAGATTTTCTACAGCAATAAGAATGTTGTTGCATACAACAGATTAGGAATAGGTCGTCTTATATATCAGCTTCCTATACCATTATGTCAGATGTTCATTAAGGAGATATTTGAAGGAAAGGCTCCTGATGATTTTGATGATGAGACTCTGTCAACAATTAATAAGTTCTTTGAGAACAGTCTTAATGTTTCAGAGACATCAAGACAGCTTTACATTCACAGAAATACACTTGTTTACAGACTTGATAAGATACAGAAGATAACTGGACTTGACCTCAGAGTGTTTGATGATGCCATAACATTTAAGATTGCTCTTATGGTAGTTAAGTACATGAAGTATATGGAAAGTAAAGATACATTTTAGTGATTTTTGGAGGAAATGATACATGATAATCATGGAAGATGTTACGAAGACATATTCCACTGGCGTTGCTGCGCTTAATGGAATTAATCTTCACATCCAGAAAGGTGAATTCGTATTCATAGTAGGTAAGAGTGGTTCAGGTAAGTCAACTCTTATCAAACTATTACTTAAGGAATTAGATCCTACATCAGGTAAGATATATGTTAATAAGAAATATCTCAATAAGATAACAAGAAAGAAGCTTCCTTACCTTAGAAGAGATATTGGCGTTGTATTCCAGGATTTCCGTCTGTTACCAGACAGAAATGTATATGAGAATATCGCATTTGCACAGAAGGTAGTAGAAGCTCCTAACAGAAAGATTAAGTCAAGAGTACTTGCAATGCTTTCTATGGTAGGTCTTCTTGACAAATACAAGGCTTTTCCTAATGAGTTATCAGGTGGTGAGCAGCAGAGAATTGCAATTGCAAGAGCGCTGGTTAACAAGCCAGCTATATTGTTGTGCGATGAGCCAACAGGTAACCTTGATCCTGCTAATTCTAATGAAATCATGAAGATTCTTAATCAGGTTAATAAGCAGGGAACAACAGTACTTGTAGTTACTCATAATATGGAAATAGTTCAGCAGATGAAGAAGAGAACTATTACTATGAGTGAAGGAAAGATTATCAGCGATCAGGAAAAGGGTGGTTATTTCTATGAAGATTAGGTCATTAGCATATCATATTAAAGATGGATTCAAGAATATCCATCGTAATAAGATGTTCTCACTGGCATCAATAGCAACAATTACAGCATGTATATTCCTTTTTGGAGTATTCTATTCTATAGTTGTTAACTTTCAGTATATGATTAAGAAGGCTGAGACAGAAGTCTGTGTAACAGTTTTCTTTGATGAAGGTCTTAGTGAGACAGATATTAAGAAAATCGGAGACGATATAAGCAAACGAGAGGAAGTTTCAAGGGTTGAGTATATATCAGCCGAGGACGCATGGGAAAGCTTTAAGGGTGAGTATTTTGCAGCTTATCCTGAACTTGCAGAAGGATTCAAGGATGATAATCCTTTAGCTAATTCTTCATCTTATGAAGTATATCTTAAGGATGCAAGTAATCAGAGCACACTTGTTACATATCTGGAAAATAAGGATGGAATAAGACAGGTAAACCGCTCTGAGGTTACAGCAAGCGGACTTGCCAGTGCTGCAAGACTTGTAAGTTATGTGGCAGTAGCAGTAATTGTCGTTCTTCTTGCGGTATCTATATTCCTTATTACTAATACAATCGTCATTGGTATTACAGTACGAAAAGATGAAATCTCTATCATGAAATATATAGGAGCAACGGATGCATTTGTTAATGCGCCATTCTTCGTAGAAGGTATTGTTATCGGACTTGTAGGTGCTATTATTCCGGTAGTAATATTAAGATATATATATAGTGGAGTTGTTAAATTTGTTCTTGGAAAATTCTCTGTTTTACAGAATATTTTAGCATTTATGCCAGCATCAGAAGTATTTAATGTACTTATTCCAGTGGCTATTATTCTTGGAATTGGTATTGGTCTTATAGGAAGTTTCTTCGCTGTAAGAAAGCATGCCGATGTATAGTTTCGGATAGTTTTTGGGGGCTTTTGCAATCTGATGCAGAAGTCCCTGTTTGTTTTTTTTATGTCTATAGAACATTTATATTATGGTAAAGGAGTGGCTTATGGAGAAAGCACTGTTTCGTAAGAATTTAATAAAGAAAATAACAGCGGCACTCATGATTGTAATGCTGCTTATACCGTATTGTTTTGCGCAGGTTACATTCGGAGATAATAAGTCGGATCTGAAGGATGCACAGAACCAGCAGAGTGATATACAGAATAAGAAGAAAGAGACTGAAGATAAGATTGCACAGCTTAAGGCGCAGAGTTCGGATTTAACTTCTCTTATTCAGGGACTTGATGCGCAGATGGGAGAATTATCAGCGTCGTTAGATGATATTAATACCCAGATTACAACACTTGAGGCTGAGATTGAGGAGACACAGGCACAGCTTGAGCAGGCTGAGATTGATAAAGAAAGCCAGTATGAGGCTATGAAACTGAGAATCCAGTTTATGTACGAGCATAATGATTATACTTATGTTGAAGTACTTCTGTCATCACAGAGTATGGCGGATATGCTGAATAAATTTGAGTATATTAATAAGATATCAGAGTATGACAGACAGATGCTGGAAGAGTATCAGACGACGATTAATCTTATTGCAACTTCCAAAGTTAAACTTGAGGAAGACAGAGAGTCACTCACTGCAAGTCAGGAAGCACTTCAGGCACAGATTGATGCACTTGAAGTTGTCCAGAACGAGAAAACAGCCCAGCTTAGTGCTTTGAATAAGAATACTGCAAGTCAGGAAGCTTATAAGAAACAGCTTGAAGCAGATGAGAAGAAGCTGGAAGCAGAGATTGCCTCTATTACAGCTAAGATTAAAGCTGAGGAAGCAAGTGGAGTAACTCCATCTAACAGATACGATGGTGGAACTTTCAAATGGCCTACAACTAGCACAAGAATTACATCTCCATATGGAGATACAGCCGACAGAACATCACCACATAAAGGTGTAGATATAGGTGCTGTTAAAGTCGGAGTTTCAGGTGATCCTGTATATGCAGCTTATGATGGCAAAGTAGTCATAGCACATAAACAGAGCGATTATTATTCAACAGCGGGTAATTATGTAATGATTTATCATGGTAATGGACTGTATACGAGATACCTTCATCTGGATAGTCTGAATGTATCTGTGGGAGATCAGGTTACTAAGGGAACGAAGATAGGTGTTATGGGTAACACGGGTAATTCGTTTGGAGCACATCTGCATTTTGATGTAATGCTTAATGGTTCATATGTTAATCCTATGCCATATTTTAATAAATAATTCAACTTAACAGGAGGACTCAATGGAATATGATAATAACAGACCTTTTTCTTCGGAAGGGGCCGCACAGGAACGAAAGAGAAAACATGCTTTAGGCAAAGGTGTTGTTATTGGAGTTGTGGCAACATTAATGGTTGTGATATTAGCGTTGTCATGCGTATTCATGGGACTTGTAAGAAGTGGTAATCTTCATATAGGAACAGATGGACGCATATATGTCCAGGATGTTGGAACAAGTGATTATGAAGGAATCGGAACTAAGGTTGAAAGCAAACTGAATGCACTGGATTCGTTGCTTGGAGAAGGATTTTACTTTGATGATGTAGATGATGAGAAAGCTGCAGACAACATTTTTAAGGCTTACCTGGCTGCATATGGTGATAAATATACGGTTTATTATACGCCTGAAGAATATAAGTCAATGATGGAGTCAACATCAGGTTCTTTCTATGGTATAGGCGCTGTATGCCAGAAGGCTGATGATGGCTCAATTCTTATCTCAGAGGCATATGAGGATGCACCGGCATATAAGGCTGGTATCAGAAATGGAGATAAGGTCACAGAGGTTAATGGTGAGGATATTACAGGGATGGACCTTTCTGTAGCGGTTGCTCTTATTAAGGGCGAGAAGGGTACAGATGTTAACCTTACTGTTATGAGAAATGGCGAGAAGCTGAGCTTCACAGTGACAAGAGACAAGATTGATATTAAGACTGTTTCATCAGAGGTGCTTGAGAATAATATAGGTTATATCTACATTTCGCAGTTTGATGATGTTACGACAGAGCAGTTTAAGTCTGCTGTTGACGACCTTCAGAAGCAGGGAATTACAGGACTTGTAATTGATATAAGAAATAATCCGGGTGGAGTACTTAATACTGTAGTGGATATGCTTGATTATATTCTTCCTAATGGACTTATCGTGTACACAGAGACTAAGTCTGGCAAGAGACAGGAGTATTCAGGTTCTGATAATCATGAGATTAACCTTCCAATGGCAGTTTTAGTAAATGGCAACAGTGCAAGTGCATCTGAGATATTTGCCGGTGCAATGCAGGATTATAATAAGGCACAGATAATCGGAACACAGACATTTGGTAAGGGAATTGTCCAGACAATCCGTCCGCTTACTGATGGAAGTGCAGTTAAGTATACTATTGCCAAATATTTTACTCCTAATGGACAGGATATTCACGGCAAGGGAGTGACACCTGACAGTGTTGTGGAGCTTCCAGATGATGCGACTGAAGATGTGCAGTTAAAGGCAGCGGTTGATTATCTCAATGGCAAAATGAGTGTCAGCGCGGCAGAATAACGAATAGACAGGTAGGGAATAAAGTACAGGACAAATCGAATGTTTGTTCTGTACTTTTTGGTTATTATATTGTATAATGAGGAAAATGCATTTTCTTTCAGAAAACAAGGAGGGATTATGGACAGATTTGTATTACATTCGGATTTTAAGCCGATGGGCGACCAGCCGCAGGCGATTGAAGCACTTACAAAGGGCTTTGAGGAAGGCAATCAGTTTGAGACTCTTGTCGGTGTAACCGGTTCTGGTAAAACATTTACAATGGCGAACATTATACAGAATGTTCAGAAACCTACACTTATTATAAGTCATAATAAGACACTGGCAGCGCAGTTATATGGTGAGATGAAGGAGTTCTTTCCTGAGAATGCGGTTGAGTATTTTGTATCCTATTATGATTATTACCAGCCTGAGGCTTATGTACCTCAGAGTGACACTTATATTGCAAAGGATTCGTCTATTAACGATGAGATTGATAAATTAAGACATTCGGCAACAGCGGCGCTTTCCGAAAGAAATGATGTTATTATTGTCGCTTCGGTTTCGTGTATATATGGACTGGGTGCGCCGGTTGATTATAAGAACATGGTTATTTCGCTTCGTCCGGGAATGGAGAAGGACAGGGATGACATGATAAGGAAGCTTATTGATATCCAGTATGTAAGGAACGACCAGGATTTTAAGCGAGGAACTTTCAGGGTAAGAGGCGATGTTGTTGAAGTGTATCCTTCTTCTTCATCAGGTGACGCAATAAGAGTTGAATTCTTTGGTGATGAAGTGGACAGAATAAGTGAGATAGATTCACTTACCGGTGAGGTTAAAGGCGTTCTTGAGCATATTGCGATATTCCCTAATTCTCATTATGTTGTTGAGAAGGAGAAGATGGACGCTGCGATTGAGAATATCAAGGCAGAGCTTGCCGAGAGAGTGAAATATTTCAAGAGTGAGGATAAGCTTTTAGAGGCACAGAGAATTGAAGAGAGAACGAATTTTGATATAGAGATGATGCAGGAGACAGGCTTCTGCTCAGGAATAGAGAATTATTCAAGACATCTGGCAGGACTTCCGGCAGGGTGTCCTCCGTATACGCTGATGGATTATTTTCCAGATGATTTCCTTATTATTGTGGACGAGTCACATATTACTATTCCGCAGATACGAGGCATGTATGCAGGCGACCAGTCAAGAAAGACAACGCTTGTAGATTATGGCTTCAGACTGCCATCTGCGAAGGACAACAGACCACTTAATTTCAGTGAATTTGAGAGCAAGATTTCACAGATGCTTTTCGTATCAGCGACACCAAGCACATACGAGGCAGAGCATGAGCTTATGAGAACTGAACAGGTTATCAGACCTACAGGACTTCTTGATCCGGAGATAACTGTTAAGCCGATTGAGGGTCAGATTGATGACCTTATATCTGAGATTAATAAGGAAACTGCCAAGAAGAATAAGGTGCTTGTTACTACGCTTACCAAGAGAATGGCGGAGGATCTTACAGATTATCTTAAAGAGGCAGGAATCAGGGTTAAGTATCTTCATGCAGATATTGATACGCTTGAGCGTCAGAAGATTATAAGAGATATGCGTCTTGATGGATTTGATGTTCTTGTTGGAATCAATCTGCTGCGAGAAGGTCTGGATATTCCTGAAATCAGCCTTGTTGCGATACTTGATGCTGATAAGGAAGGTTTCTTAAGAACAGAGACATCGCTTATACAGACGATTGGACGAGCTGCGCGAAATGCAGAGGGACATGTTATCATGTATGCGGACAAGATTACTGAATCTATGGAAAAGGCTATTTCAGAGACTGAGAGAAGAAGAAAGATTCAGCAGCAGTACAACGATGCTCATGGAATTACTCCGCAGACAATCAAGAAAGCGGTACGAGATCTGATAAGCATAAGCAAGGCAGCAGAGCCGGGCGACGCTTCTGGAAAGCTAAAGGTTGATTATGAATCTATGAGCATTAAGGAGCTTGAGAAGGTTAAGACCCAGGTTGAGAAGAACATGCGTAAGGCAGCAGCAGAGCTTAACTTTGAGGAGGCTGCACAGCTTCGTGATAAGATGATTGAGATTAATAAATATATTTATGAAGGAAAGAAACATGGCTGATAGTAAGTTAAAGAGAGAGATTGAAAGAGGCAGTTACAAGAACTGCATAAGGATAAAGGGCGCAAGAGAGCATAATCTTAAAGGAATAGATGTTGATATTCCAAGAGACAAGCTTGTTGTGCTTACTGGACTTTCAGGTTCAGGAAAGTCAAGCCTTGCATTCGATACAATATATGCGGAAGGTCAGAGAAGATACATGGAATCACTGTCTTCATATGCAAGACAGTTCTTGGGACAGATGGAAAAGCCGGATGTTGACAGTATTGAAGGACTTTCACCGGCTATATCTATAGACCAGAAGTCAACTAACAGAAATCCGCGTTCTACAGTAGGAACTGTTACAGAGATATATGATTATTTCAGACTTCTCTATGCAAGAATTGGTATTCCGCATTGTCCAAAATGTGGACGCGAAATCAACAAACAGACAGTTGACCAGATGGTTGATGTTATTATGGCACTTCCTGAGAGAACTAAGATTCAGATTCTTGCGCCTGTTGTCCGCGGACGAAAGGGCGAGCATGTAAAGCTTTTTGAGCAGGCAAAGAAGAGCGGATTTGTGCGTGTTATTGCTGATGGAAGCATGTATGAGCTTACAGATGAGATTAAGCTTGATAAGAATAAGAAGCATAATATTGAGATTGTTGTAGACAGACTTTCTGTAAGAGAGGGAATCCAGAAACGACTTACAGATTCTATTGAGACAGCACTTAAGCTTGCCGAAGGACTTATGACTGTAGATGTTATTGATGGTGAGACACTTAACTTCAGCCAGAGCTTTTCATGCCCTGACTGCGGTATAAGTATTGATGAGGTTGAGCCAAGAAGCTTTTCGTTCAACAATCCATTTGGCGCATGTCCTGACTGTTTCGGACTTGGTTATACTATGAAGTTTGACGCAGAGCTGCTTATACCTGATGAGAGCCTCAGCATTGATGAAGGTGCTATTGTCGGAATGGGCTGGCAGTCATCTAAGGATGAGGGAAGTTTCAGCAGGGCGGTCCTTGACGCACTTGCAGAGGAATATGGATTTTCATTAAAGACACCATTCAAGGATTATCCGGATGATGTTAAGGATATTATTATCAATGGCACTAAGGGACATTCTGTAAAGGTTAAGTATAAAGGTCAGCGCGGGGAAGGTGTATATGATGTCGCATTTGAAGGTCTTATCAAGAATATGGAGAGAAGATACAGAGAGACATATTCTGATACTACAAAGCAGCAGTATGAGGAGTTTATGAGAATTAGACCTTGTTCAGCCTGCCACGGACAAAGACTTAAACCGTCTTCACTTGCTGTTACTATTGCAGATAAGAATATATATGAAATTACTAATATGTCGATTATAAAGCTTCAGGAATTCCTTGAAAATATGAAGCTTTCTGAGAGACAGTTATTTATCGGTGCAGAGATTCTTAAGGAAATCAAGGCGAGAATTAAGTTCCTTGTAGATGTAGGACTTGATTATCTGGCACTTTCGCGTGCAACAGGAACTCTGTCAGGCGGTGAAGCACAGAGAATAAGGCTTGCAACACAGATTGGTTCAGGACTTGTAGGTGTTGCTTACATTCTTGATGAGCCAAGTATCGGTCTTCACCAGAGGGATAATGACAAGCTGCTCGGAACTCTGACACATTTGCGAGACCTTGGTAACTCGGTTATTGTCGTTGAACATGACGAGGATACTATGTTTGCAGCCGATTATATTGTGGATATCGGACCGGGCGCAGGAAGAAATGGTGGAGAAGTTGTCGCAACAGGAACTGCTGCGGACATTATGGCATGCAAGGATTCTCTTACAGGCGCATATCTGTCAGGAAGAATCAAGATACCTGTACCGGCAGAGCGCAGAAAGCCTGCGGGCTGGATTAAGGTAAGAGGTGCAAGAGAGAATAATCTTAAGAATATTGATGTTGATATTCCGCTTGGAGTTGTCACATGCGTAACAGGTGTATCGGGTTCAGGCAAGAGTTCTCTTGTTAATGAAATTCTTTACAAGCACCTTGCAAAGTCACTTAACAGGGCAAGATGTATTGCGGGTGACCATGATGGAATTGACGGAATAGAGCAGCTTGATAAGGTTATTAACATTGACCAGTCACCAATTGGACGAACACCAAGGTCTAATCCGGCAACTTATACAGGTGTATTTGACATGATAAGAGACCTGTTTGCAACAACTAAGGATGCGAAGGAGCGAGGATACACCAAGGGCAGATTCAGCTTTAATGTCAAAGGCGGAAGATGTGAGGCATGCTCTGGTGACGGTATTATCAAGATAGAGATGCATTTTCTTCCAGATGTGTATGTACCTTGTGAAGTCTGTGAGGGAAAGCGCTACAACAGAGAGACTCTTGAAGTTAAATACAAGGATAAGAGCATATATGATGTTCTTGACATGACTATTGAGGATGCAGTTGATTTCTTTGAAAATGTGCCAAGTATCAGAAGAAAGATTGAGACTCTCAACGAGGTTGGCTTATCTTACGTTAAGCTTGGACAGCCATCAACGGAGCTTTCAGGTGGTGAGGCGCAGAGAATCAAGCTTGCAACGGAGCTTTCAAGAAGAAGCACAGGAAAGACTATATATATTCTTGATGAACCTACAACTGGTCTGCATTTTGCTGATGTCCACAAGCTTGTTAATATTCTGCACAGGCTTGCAGAAGGCGGCAACACTGTAGTTGTTATTGAACATAATCTTGATGTTATTAAGACAGCAGATTATATTATTGATATGGGACCAGAGGGCGGCGACCGTGGCGGAACTGTTATCGCCAAGGGAACGCCTGAGGAGATTGTTAAGGTTAAGAAGTCTTATACCGGACAGTATGTTAAGAAGTATCTGGAAGAGAAGTAGGATATTTCGGGGAGTTGAATGGAGGCAGTTATGATAAAAGGAATTATCTTTGATATGGACGGTGTTATGATTGATACGGAAAATCAGTCTAATCTTGGCTGGCTGTGGGCGGCTTCCCAGAAAAATGTTGAAATGCCGTTATGGCTTATAGACAGCTTTAAGGGTGCGCCGGCAAAGCTTAGCCAGAGTTTTTTTGATGATTATTATCACGGAGAGCAGGATTACTGGGAAATGCGTACAATGCGTACAGACCATGTCTACAAAATCAGAGAGACAGAGGAAGTTCCGGTTAAGCCGGGGCTTCATATGCTGCTTGACTATATTAAGGATAACGGACTCAAATGTGCAGTTGCAACTTCAACCCAGAAATCAAGTGCTGAAAAGAGCCTTCACAGAATAGGAGCATGGGATTATCTTTCTGGTGTTGTATATGGGGATGAAGTTGAACATGGAAAGCCTGAGCCTGACATATTTCTTCGGGCAGCAGGTTTTATTGGCTGTGAACCGTCAGAATGTGTTGTTATTGAGGACAGCATTAATGGCATTAAGGCAGGACATGCAGCAGGCATGAAGGTGATTCATATTCCAGATACTATTGAGATTAACAATGATATCCGAAGCCTGACTTCAGTTGTGTGCCATTCTTTATCTGATGTGCCTGATATTATAGACACATGGAATGAGGGAAAGGTCGTTGATGTTGAAGGTTATTACGAAAATGCTAAGATAAACCGTGTGTATGTTGACAGAGTGCATGTTAAGAAAGCATTTGCAGAATACACAGCAGCTTATAATGCAGATGACCCAAAGATTAAATTAAAAATCGACCACACTTACAGAGTTGCAGCTTTGTGCGAAAGAATTGCGAAGGCAGCAGGAATGTGTGCATATGATGTTGAACTGGCATGGCTTTCGGGAATGCTTCATGATGTTGGAAGATTTGAACAGATTAAGCGTTATAACACATTTTCAGATGCGGACTCTGTCGACCATGCAAAATTTGGTGCAGACCTGTTATTCAAAGACGGGCTTATCAGTACTTTTCTTAAAGGTATGGTCAAATGTACAGGCTACAAGCTGGGAGCATTAGAGGACAGATATGATTCTGACGGAGTATTTCTGTATGACAGATTGAATAAATCGGACATGGAAATGCTTGAACTTGCAATAAGATGCCACAATATGTACAGGATTCCGCAGGGACTTAATCATCGCGAGCAGGCATTCTGTAATGTGCTTCGTGACGCTGATAAGGTTGATATATTTAAGGTTAATATTGATACTCCACTTGAAGAAATATACAACACTACGACTGAAGAACTCATGAAGAGCGATATTACAGATGAGGTGTTAGAAGCATTTGACGAGGAACACTGCATACTTAAGGCAATCAGACGCACGCCGGCAGATACTGTTATTGGTCATGTATCACTCGCTTACGAGCTTGTGTATGATGAGAGTGTGCGAATTACCGAGGAACAGGGCTGTCTTGCAAAGCTGATGGATTTTCATTCTGATAACGAGGAAACCAACAGAAAGATGGCAATGGTCAGGGAGAAGATGAATTCTTATGTGAAGGAGAGAATTGATGGGAATTAAGGCTTGTCATAAGGGGCAAGTTTAACTATAATGTATATATAAATACACAAGATTGGAGATTGATCATGGATCAGGAGAAAGTTATTGTCATTGACTTCGGTGGTCAGTACAACCAGCTGGTTGCGCGCCGTGTCCGTGAATGTAATGTATATTGTGAGATCTATTCTTACAAGACAGACCTGGCGCAGATTAAGGCTATGAACCCTAAGGGAATTATCCTTACAGGTGGCCCTAACAGCTGTTATGAAGATGGCGCGCCAACATGTACTAAAGAACTTTTCGAACTTGGTGTACCTGTACTTGGTCTTTGCTACGGCGCACAGCTTATGCAGCATGTGCTTGGTGGCAAGGTTGAGAAGGCACCAGTAAGAGAGTACGGAAAGACAGAAACATTTGTAGATAAGAGCAGTGCTTTATTCTCAGATGTTTCAGAAAAGACTATTGTGTGGATGAGCCATTTTGACTACATCTCACAGGTTGCACCAGGATTCAAGATTGTTGCTCATACAGCAGACTGTCCAGTTGCAGCAGCAGAGTGTACAGAAAAGAATCTTTATGCAATCCAGTTCCACCCAGAGGTTCTTCATACACAGGAAGGAACTAAGATGCTTCACAACTTTGTTCGTGGAGTATGCGGATGTGCCGGAACATGGAAGATGGACGCATTTGTTGAGAATACAATTAAGGAAATACGCGAGAAGGTTGGCGATGGCAAGGTTTTACTTGCTCTTTCAGGTGGTGTTGATTCATCTGTTGCAGCCGGACTTCTTTCAAGAGCTATTGGAAAGCAGCTTACATGCGTATTCGTAGATCACGGTCTTCTTCGTAAAGATGAAGGTGATGAAGTTGAGAGCGTATTTGGACCAGAAGGACAGTTCGACCTTAACTTTATAAGAGTTAATGCTCAGGAAAGATATTACTCTAAGCTTGCAGGCGTTACTGAGCCAGAAGCTAAGAGAAAGATTATCGGTGAAGAGTTTATCCGTGTATTTGAGGAAGAAGCCAAGAAGATTGGTGCAGTTGACTTCCTTGCACAGGGAACTATATATCCAGACGTTGTAGAGAGCGGACTTGGCGGTGAATCAGCCGTAATCAAGTCTCATCACAATGTAGGCGGACTTCCTGATTTCGTTGATTTCAAGGAAATCATTGAGCCGCTCCGTAACCTTTTCAAGGATGAGGTTCGTAAGGCTGGTCTTGAACTTGGAATACCAGAACATCTTGTATTCCGTCAGCCATTCCCAGGTCCGGGACTTGGAATCAGAATTATCGGCGAAGTAACAGCCGATAAGGTTCGTATCGTTCAGGATGCTGACTTCATCTACCGTTCAGAGGTTGACAAGGTCGTAGCTGAGTACAAGAAAGCTAACGGCAAGGCTCCAGCATGGATGCCAAACCAGTATTTCGCAGCCCTCACTAACATGCGTTCCGTTGGTGTTATGGGTGACGAAAGAACTTACGATTATGCGGTTGCACTTCGTGCAGTCAACACAATTGATTTCATGACAGCAGAGAGCGCTGAGATTCCTTTCGAGGTTCTCCAGACAGTTATGAGCAGAATTATAAATGAGGTGCGTGGGGTCAACAGAGTATTCTATGATCTGACTAGTAAACCACCTGGAACGATTGAATTCGAATAATTTTTAAAAGCTCGCAAAGCCTAGTAAAATGGGCATTTGCGAGCTTTTTGTTTTTATGTTTGGTTACTAATTATATTTTTGGTTTCGAGAACTCAAAAGTTAAAATTGCATGAGTGAAAAACAAATGATATAATAAGACTAAAATAAAAGACTATTTGACGTGATAATCGGAGGAAATAACATGTCAGAAAATCAAGTAAAAATAACTTATAAACCCTTATGGAAGTTGTTAATTGATAAGGATATGACGAAAACTGAATTGAGAAAGAAAACACAGATAGCACCAAGTACATTTACCAAAATGAACAACGACCAACAAGTATCGTTAGATATACTGGCTAGGATATGTGTTGAATTGAAATGTGGCTTTGATGATATTGTGGAGATAGAACGATAGTGATATTGCAAAATGGAGAAGTGTGTGCAGATAAATATAGCAAATTACGAATAGAAAGGAATTTATAAATGGCAGTTCAAAATAACGCTAACATTGGTTTTGAAAAACAAATATGGGATGCGGCTTGTGTTCTTTGGGGACACATTCCGGCAGCAGAATACAGAAAGGTTATCGTAGGACTTATTTTTTTGCGTTACATATCAAGTGCATTTGAAAAACGCTATCAACAGCTTGTTGAAGAGGGTGATGGCTTTGAAGATGATAAGGATGCATATGCAGAAGATAATATTTTCTTTGTACCAGAGGATGCCCGTTGGAGCAAGATTGCTTCTGCAGCACATACTCCAGAAATCGGCACTGTTATCGACGATGCAATGAGAGCTATTGAAAAGGAAAATACAACTCTTAAAAATGTGCTTCCAAAGAATTATGCAAGTCCAGATTTGGATAAGCGAGTATTAGGCGAGGTTGTTGATCTTTTTACCAATATGGATATGGGAGATACAGAAGAAAGCAAAGACCTTCTTGGCAGAACATACGAGTATTGTATTCAGCAGTTTGCAGCATATGAAGGGGTTAAAGGTGGCGAGTTCTATACTCCTGCAAGTATCGTTAAAACAATCGTTGCTATTTTGAAACCATTCAAAAATTGTCGTGTATATGACCCATGTTGTGGATCAGGTGGTATGTTTGTTCAGAGTGCAAAGTTTATTCAGGCACATAGTGGCAAGCGTGGCGAAATTGCCGTTTATGGTCAGGAGTCTAATGCTGATACCTGGAAGATGGCAAAAATGAATATGGCTATTCGCGGTATCGATGCAGATTTTGGACCTTATCAGGCAGATACATTTTTCAATGATTTACATAAAACGCTTAAAGCAGATTTTATTATGGCAAATCCACCATTCAATCTTTCTAACTGGGGACAAGACAAGTTAAAGGATGATCTTAGATGGAAATATGGAACGCCGCCAGCAGGAAATGCCAATTATGCGTGGATTCAGCATATGATACACCATCTTGCACCAAACGGAAAAATTGGTCTTGTGCTTGCTAATGGAGCGTTATCATCTCAGTCTAGTGGTGAGGGAGAAATTAGAAAGAACATTATTCAGGCTGACCTTGTAGAGGGGATTGTTGCATTACCGACGCAGTTATTTTACAGCGTTACAATTCCGGTTACACTTTGGTTTATTTCTAAGAACAAAAAACAGAAAGGTAAAACTTTATTTATAGATGCCCGAAAAATGGGTTATATGGTTGACCGTAAGCATAGAGATTTTACTGATGAAGATATTCAGAAGTTGTCTGATACATTTACAGCATTTCAAGATGGTACGCTTGAAGATGTGAAAGGATTCTGTGCTGTAGCAGACCTTCAAGAAATCGAAAAGCAGGATTTTATTCTGACACCGGGTAGATATGTTGGTATTGAAGAAGTTAAGGACGACGGAGAACCATTTGAAGAAAAGATGACACGCCTTACATCAGAGCTTTCAGATATGTTTGCAAAGTCTCATGAGTTGGAAGAAGAAATTCGTAAGAAACTGGGGGCGATTGGGTATGAAATGTAAGTTGTCGGATATTTGCGTTTTTCGTAAGGGGAAAGTTGATGTGTCAAAACTTACCTTGAAAACATATATATCTACTGAAAATATGTTGCCAAATAAAGCAGGGGTTACGGAGGCAAGCTCTCTTCCCACAGTTCAGTTAACTCAGGAATATAAAAAAGGAGATGTTCTTGTTTCTAATATCAGACCATATTTTAAGAAAATATGGTTAGCGAGGCATGATGGCGGTTGCTCAAATGATGTTTTAGTATTTCAAGGAAACTCAAACATAGATGGAGATTTTCTCTATTATGTGCTTGCCAATGATGATTTTTTTGCCTATTCAATGGCAACCTCAAAAGGCACAAAAATGCCAAGAGGCGATAAGACTTCAATAATGCAATATGAAGTGCCGATATTTGATATAGATACTCAAAGAAAAATAGCAAGTGTTTTGAGGAGCTTAGATGAAAAAATAGAATTGAATTCTACGATAAACAATAATTTAGAGCAACAAGCTGTACTTCTATTCCAAAAATGGTTTATTGAATTTGATAATTCTTCAAAAAATATGCTTGAGACCCGATTTGGTTTAGTACCTGAATCATTCAAGTTGCTTAAAAATGGAGAACTGCCATTAGTTGTAACTGATTATGTTGCTAATGGAAGTTTTGCATCACTTAAAGCGAATGTTACCTTATATCAAGAACCAAACTATGCATATTTCATACGCAATACCGATTTGAAATCTGGAACATTTGATGTATTTGTAGATGAACATTCATATAACTTCCTCTCAAAATCAACATTGTATGGGGGAGAAATCATCATCTCAAATGTTGGAGATGTTGGAAGTGTATTCTTGTGTCCCAAGTTAGATAAGCCAATGACACTTGGAAACAACATAATAATGCTTCGCCCTAAACAAGAAAATCTGCGTTACTATCTTTACATTTGGTTCAAGTGGCTATATGGGCAATCGATAATTCAGGGAATTAAAGGTGGTTCTGCTCAACCAAAGTTTAACAAAACTGACTTTAAGAACCTTCCGATATTTTTGCCACCTGATGATTTATTAGAGCAGTTTCATCAAATTGTTAAACCTATGTTTGAACTCATCGACGAAAACAATACGGAGAATCAAGCATTAACAAGAACACTAGATACCATTTTACCTCGTTTGATGTCAGGTGAACTGGATGTCTCCGACATCGAACTCTAAGCCACTAAATTATTGTTTAT
>CAVBPJ010000014.1:0-45029 GCA_963597265.1 Evtepia sp.
CATATACACAGGCCTGTACTTTCTATCACCCATACAGCCTCCTTGTTTTGCGTTACCATTATATTGTATTCACGTCATCCATGAATATGAACGCCAACACGGTTAATTGCTTTGGATATTATGATGCTTATATTTCTTATGTCTGAATCGATGTCCTTCGGAGTCACATACATTTTACCTGCTCCCTGAATAATTCCTTCTGCGTCTATAACAGTCGGCACACCAATTGCAAGCACCGGCACACCAATATTGTCCTTAGTTATTCCGATTCTGTGATTACCCACACCTGACCCCGGATTAATTCCCTGGTCAGAAAGCTGTATTGTACTGTTTAATCTGTTGACACTTCTTGCAGCAAGTGCATCTATGGCTATGCACACATCCGGCTTTATCTGGCTTACAACACCCTTAATAATTCCGGCAGTCTCAATACCTGTCTGTGCCATAACTCCCGGACTAAGCGTGCATACGCCGGTCTCCTCACCCTCGCTTATATTAATGCAAATGTTGTCTACAACCTCAGGTCCCAATGAATCCGATGTTATATTCCTGTTGCCAAGTCCTATAACAAGGATTTTTTCAGGCTTAACATTCTTATTCATGCGCTTTAAAAGCTTGAATATATAGCCTGCAAGTGTAGATATAACCTCTTTGGCATAGTCCTCATCACCACCTGTAATCTCATCCGCTTCTATTGTAAGATAAGTTCCCTTTGGTCTTCCAATTGCGGCTTCGCCCAAATGATTAGTCACCTGTAATTCTGTGACTTTAACGCCCATTCTTGACTTCCTGCTTTCCCTTAATCTGATACCTTTAAGTCTTCCACTGCCATTCATGGCCTCTTCATTAGCTTCGACAGCAAGGTCAGTTCTAACCACTATATTATCCATTTTTCATATCACCTCACAACATATTGTGTAGAAAAATGAAATTTTTATACTAAAATCTTCATTTGCTTATTGACATATAGAAATTTCTACTATAAAATGTGTGAGTATGTTTACATTAGATCGTCCGTGTCCGGCTTTAATGCGAAACAGATATTATTATTGAATTATGATTTGGAGGTGTACGGATTGGCTAACATTAAATCTGCTAAGAAGAGAGTAATTACAAGTCAGGTAAGAGCTGAGAGAAATAAGGCGATTAAGTCTAGAGTTAAGACTTATATCAAGAAGGTAGAGGCTGCTGTTGCTGCTGGTGACAAGGCTGCTGCTAACGAGGCTCTCCCTGTTGCTATAGCTGAGATCGAGAAGGCTGCTTCTAAGGGAATCTTCCACAAGAACGCTGCTGCCAGAAAAGTATCTCACATTACTAAAGCTGTTAACACAATGGCTTAATAAGAACTTTAACATTATAAAGAACCCGATGCTAACACCCACTCGCATCGGGTTCTTTTTTATTTACTGTATTTAATTATAATAAGTTCAACTCCCAGTCTGTCATTAAGTCTGCCCTGCTTTACTGCTTCTTCTGTCTTTGCACATTCATTCAGTGCATCCAGAAGTGTATTCATCTCGAAATATTTGGCCTGTGCCTGATATTTCCCTGCAACAAATGGTGCAACTCCTATCCTTGAGGCAATCTCTTTTCCTGAAACTCCCCTTGACATAAGGTCTTTTACCTGTAATATTCCGTTAAACTGTCTTACTATAAGATATAATATTCTCATCGGAGGCTCTTTTAATTCAAGAAGATCATAATACAGATCAAGTGCCTGCTGCTGTTTCTTATTGGCAATCGCACTTATCATGTCAAATATATGGCTTGTTGTCTGTGTTGCACATACCTTTTCAACATCTTCTACTGTAACGACTTCTCTGCCCTGACAGTAACTTACAAGCTTCTCTGTCTCCTGCTTAATATAATCCATGCCTGCACCCGTCTTATCAAGAATCAGGTCACATGCATCACGGCTTATTCTTAAGTTGTCTTTAGCAAGAAGCCCTGCTATCCATTTTTCAAGAGTAGCAGTTGTCTGCGGCTTCATCTCACATACATACCCGACAGAATCTATTGCCTTATACACCTTGTTACGCTTGTCCACTTCTTTCTCGACCATCACAATAATAAGGTAGTCAGGAATATGCTTAATATAATCTGCAAGTTCATCATTAGAACTCTTTAAAAATCCTGTATTCTCCATTACAACAAGTCGTTTCTCCGCAAAGAAAGGCATTGTCTCACATACATCAATTATATCCTTAACACTGGCATTATCCGAATCATAATATGAATAATTCATAGTATCATCACCAGCTATGGCATTCTTTAATCTGTCTCTGTACTGCTTCTTAAGATACTCTTCCTCTCCATACAGAAGATATACACTCTTAAATTCGCCCTTCTTAATATCATCACTTATGACCTTCAAACCTGCTGCCTCCGTTTCTAATCTTTAATAATAGTATCAGATATGTATCAGTGGTTCAAGTTGAAAAATGTTTTCTCACAAACTCCTCAATCCTGTAAGAACCACGCCTGACACGCACAATAATCTCACCAGCCTCGTCCGTTCTGTGCACATCTGCACCAGTCACCGACAGTCTCTGCAGCGTTTCCTTATGCGGATGCCCATAAGAATTACCTGCGCCACATGATATGAGTGCCGTTTCCGGCTTCACATATTCTAAGAAATCCTGTGAACTCGCCCCTTTGCTTCCATGATGTCCAACTTTTAATACATTAACAGACGATAACTTAATATTGCCTGTCATTGCATCCTGAATCACACATTTTTCAGCCTTTTCTTCTGCATCTCCTGTCATAAGCATTGAAAAATCCCCATATTTTACAAGATACACTGCGGAATAATCATTTGTGGATTCATAATTATAACCTTTACATGGATGCACACACGTGACCTCAAAATCGCCTGATTTAATACAGTCACCGGCAGAAGCATACACCACCTTAATACCGGCATTTTTCAAATTCTTCTCAACATCTGACAGTCCTGACGTATCACCTGCCCCATCACTTGCACTTTTCTTAATTTCCGGCAGCACAACAGTTCCAATCTCAAATGTATTGTCACACATTTCAATAAGTTCATATATTCCATTAATATGGTCCTTATCAGGATGACTCACGAATACATAATCAATCTTTCTCACACCACAGTGCTTTAGATAACTGTATATTGTATATCTGCCGACATTTTTCTTGGTTGTGCTTCCGCCATCAAACAAAACATTCATGCCATCTTTAGTATGTACTGCAATCGAATCTCCCTGCCCCACATCAAGCATGGCTGCCTTCATATCTGCATTGATATTATAACGAAGCCCCGTCATAGCAACTATCAATAGTACAAGACAGATAGTATCAGCTCTTTTATTCTTTAATAAAACATGCGCCAGTACCCAGACCATAAGAGCCATAAAATATAACACACCCCTTGAATTTTCCGGTGTTCCGGTAACTATTACAGCATATTTAAAATGTGATGATATACCGCACAGCATATTATAGAAATCCAGTATATACCCGCCAGCACCTGCAAAAAAGCAGGCGGCACCAATTGAAAACATACCTGCAATCCCTGTAAATATCCCGCTTACCATTATCACGGACATAAGTGGAATCACTATTATATTAAGAAGCAGGCTTATCACAGGCACCTGTCCAGATATAATTAATACTACAGGAAGTGTCGCAATTGTAATGCTAAGTCCGGTTATAATTGAATCTGCTAACCGGAACACAATCATCTGCATGAATGTAATATGCTTTTTATCAGGACGTTTTATATATATCAGTATAGTTTTATCATCGGAAAGCAATGGCTTGACAAATATAATTCCTGCCATAGCAAGAAATGAAAGCCAGAAAGCGAAGTTAATAATATTATAAGGATTAATCCATAGAAGGATAACACTTGCAATCCCTAATGTATTCGCCCCGTCGCTTGTTCTTCCAAGCACGTCAGCAAGCATATACACAAGAATCATTATCACAGCCCGGCTTGCAGACGCACTGTATCCTGTCATACACAGATATGACAGAATAAGCAATGTACTGACACATGCAGATGCGATTCTTCCGGTCTTTCTTTTCAGAAAATCATATATACACATTCCTACAAGTGAAACATGAAGCGCACTTATAGCCAGAATGTGTGATATTCCATTCTTCTGATAAAGCCTTTTCACATCATCATCAAGCCCTGATCTGTCTCCAAGCACAATTGACTGCATAATTCCTGCATTCTGCGAAGAATATGCCTTTGCATATATATTTTTTACAGACTCGGACAATCTGTATACAGAAGAAAGATAACTGCTGCCACCTTTAATCTCTATTACATCAACGATGTCTGCACAATAGAGTAATCCAAGTGATGTATAGTATTTCCTCGAATTAAACTGTCCCTCATTGGCAGGAGTACTGTAGTCTTTCATGATAACTTTAAGATTCACATAATCGCCAGCAGCGAAAGCATCTTCTTTAGAATATACATTTATACCACATTTTAACCGGATTTCCTGCGAATCCAGAACTATCGTGGAATTCCTTATCTGAATTGTATATGAGTTATCCCCATGTTTAATGTCTGATATATATCCCTTAACATATGCAGTATACGGCTTGTCAGACAGTTTCCCCTGAAACTGTAGCTTGCCTGTATAATCTTTAGTTCTTAGACACATAACTGGAAACATCATAATAAAAAGCATGTAAAACACAGGAATTCCTGTATGCTTAAGATATATGAGAAACCCGGCAGTTACCAGAATTCCCACAATAATCACGATATATGCATTGGCATATACAGATAAATATACGGCAGCAATACTTAAAACTGCTGCCACTAAAAATGGTCTTCTCAATAAATTCCTTTCCAGAATCGACCACCATCATCAACTAATCACTGATTATCAGTTGTATCTTTATTAACAAGTTCATTATTCATATAAAGTACTGTATCAAGACTTATAACATCTCTGTACATCAAATTAGAATTACCTTTTACCATAATCTTGACACCGTCAATGCCATCAAGTCCGGCTAGCGAATTAACAACTGAATATATTGTTATATTGCTCTTCGCATTAACCATATCAGTTGCGAATTCCTGACTGAAATTAACATAACATATTCTGTCTACGACTGATATACTAAGAAGCTTGGTGCTTGATGGAATACTCTGGTAACAGCCTGATTCGCTTGTTCCTTTAATAAGCTGTTCTACGACAACCTTCTCTACTGAAACATTCTTGTTATAACAGATTCTCTGGCTGTTCTTTACAAGAGCATCGCCAGATTTATTGGCAAAATACAGGTTAATTGTCTTCCACTGTACATCTGCCATATCACCTTCCTGTGTATCAACAAAATCTTCCGCGCTCATATTGCCAATATTAGTTCCGTCCTGATAAACTGCATCCTTGCCATCCACATAGAATCTGACATATACAACATCACTTATCTGTGCCAGCTCCCTCACAACAGCAGCTCTGTACAAAACTTCTGTATTATCCTTCATTCCATAATAAGAGCTGTCAAAATACACATTAGCATATATACCATTGAATTCCACAGATGGCTGGCCAACAGATGAAGGCTTGATAATACTTGTATGTCTTCCTTTGGCGACATTCATCTTGTCAAGCAATTCTGCTGCAATTGTCTGTGGATCATTACTCTCAATATATACCTTGCTCTCTGTAAGTGCCGAACCATCTTCGTTAAGATAATATACAGAATATGCTGTTCCACTCTTCTTGCCTGAAGAACATGCAGCAGTCATTAATGTCATAACAACAAGCATTATAACTGATATTGATTTCATCATAATATTTCTTGTATGTCCTGCCATCATAACTGCCTCCTTTACTCTCTCCTACTGCTGGCTGTCAACATAATTAAGCGGTATTCTCATTGTAAATGTTGTTCCGATATTCTCTTCACTGTGAACCTTGATTGTACCATGATGCATAAGAATAATATTCTTTACAATTGCAAGTCCAAGTCCTGTTCCACCTGTTTCACGCGATCTTGCCTTATCAACTCTGTAGAATCTCTCAAATATCTTATTAATGCTCTCCTCCGGTATTCCTATTCCCGAATCCTCAACTCTTACATAGAAATACTGGTAATCTGCATTAAGAGAAACATGTACCCATCCGTCATCTACATTGTATTTAATAGAATTCTCTACAAGGTTGGATATAACCTGTGTCATCTTGACTTCATCTATCTGTGCCACAACCGGTCTGAAACTTTCGAATAACAGCTCAATATTCTTCTTCTGTGCCAATGGCTTTAATCTCTTGAGTGTCATCTCAAGCAGATCATTCATATTAACAGATGAAATATTAAGTGTAGCTGCTGACTTATCCATTCTTACAAGAGTAAGAAGGTCTTCAATAATCTTACTCTCCCTGTCAATCTCACTTACAATATCCTGCATAAACTCCTGATACACCTCTAAAGGCACATTCTCCTGAGTGTTAAGCGATTCTGCAAGTACCTTGATTGATGTGATTGGTGTCTTTAATTCATGTGACACATTAGATACGAATTCTGCTCTTGACTGGTCTGTCTCATTAGCCCTGTCCATAATATTGTTAAAATCATCAGCTATCTCTCGTATCTCTGTGTAACCTTTCACCGGAATTCGCTCATCAGTATGTCCTGCACTTACATTAGCGACAATATCAAGCACACGTTTTACCGGTCTATTCAGAAAATATATTCCTATGATAAGTAACACAAGACATATTGTTATAATAACCACTTTGATATTATTATTCTGGCTGTTAACATCATGAAACATTGCATCAATCTCAGTATAATCAAGATCCGCAACAAGAACAGCTATAAATGCACCTGAATCATTGTATACAGGAACTGCAGCCTGTATATTACCTGTCTTCTTATCATATCCGGAACTATTCTTATGATTGCTGAATATATCAAATACTCTTGAATTAAGAATTGTCTTATTCGTATCAATCGAATAAGTATCAACACTCACAACATAATTAAGATCAACAACCCTTATTCTTATCTGGTTAAGTGCCGAATAACTGCTGAGCCTGCTGTTCATATCGTTACTCTCTGCAGCATCAAGACTTTCATAATTGGAATACTCTGCAGCAATAAGAACTGCTTCGTTCTGTATTATAGCTGTCTGTCTGGTAATTACAGACTCTTTATATATATATTCAAATCCCTCAAATGTGCAGATTACGGCTGCAGCAATTATAACTGCTGCAACCGCAAACTGTCTTGTTGAGTATTTATTAATGAACCTTAAAAATGACTTAAATCCTCTGTCAAAAAAGACTCTTCGATGGTCATTTCTTTTCTTATTCTTATTAAACATTAAAATAGTAACCTACTCCCCACTTAGTGTGAACATACTTTGGCTGGCTTGGATTATCTTCAATCTTCTCACGAAGTCTTCTCATATGGACATCAACAGTTCTGCCATCACCTGAATAATCCTGTCCCCATACAGCTTTAAGAAGATTATCCCTGCTGTATACTTTGCCAGGATTAACTGCTAACAGCTCAAGAAGGTCAAATTCCTTGGCTGTAAGATTAATAGGTCTTCCCGCAATATAAAGATTACGGCTGTCACAATCTATCTTCATGTCACCCGCATTAATTATATTGCTCTTGGCAACTTTCTTTTCTGTAACTGCATTTCTTCTTAAGATTGCTTTCATTCTCGCTTTAACCTCAAGAATGTTAAATGGCTTGGTAATATAATCATCTGCGCCATATTCAAGTCCAAGGATTTTATCCATATCATCGCCTTTGGCTGTAAGCATAATAATAGGAACATCCGAGAACTCTCTTATCTGCTGGCACACTGACAAACCATCAAGCTTGGGAAGCATAATATCAAGAAGGATTATGTCATATTCATTGTTTCTTGCATATTCAAGAGCTTCTTCACCGT
Organism: Evtepia sp.; assembly: GCA_963597265.1. Taxonomy (GTDB): domain Bacteria; phylum Bacillota; class Clostridia; order Lachnospirales; family Lachnospiraceae; genus Lachnospira. The sequence continues at coordinate 7,916 of CAVBPJ010000014.1, forward strand.
CATACGCGCAGTCTACAACACTGTAGTCCTGCATAAGACTGAACTTAAGTCCCTTAACAATCATTTTCTCATCATCAACAACCAAAACTCTGCCTGCCATAATCTACTCCTTTTACTTCTTACGAATATGCATTCATCATACGCATATATAATTCTTTATCTTGTTAAATGCAGCCTCCTTAATTCCAGATACTTTCATAATATCTTCTATTGTCTGGAAGCTGCCATTATCTGTCCTGTAACTTACTATGTCTGACGCTCTTGAACTTCCTATTCCCGGAAGCGTCATCAGTTCATCCACCGTTGCCTTATTAATATTAATAAGTCCCGTTGTCTCTTCCTCCATAACAGGTATATCTTCACCATATGACGGTATATATATCCGTTCCCCGTCATTAACCGGTGCTGCCAGATTCACCATAGACATATCAGCAGAATCATCAGCCCCTCCTGCCAGTTCAACTGCCTCATACAATCTCATGCCGCTTTGACACTTAACAACCCCTGGCGAATTAACATGTCCACATATATATACATATATGTCGCTGCCTGATGTTTCATAATAAGTACTGCCTGCTTCTGTCCCTGTTAAGACATCTTTATCTGCAAATGTATCCTCAGACGCAGACATATTCTTTCTTCCAGCCAGATATATAACACCTGTTATTATTATAAAAACTGCACATATTGTGTATTGTACAGCTTTCTTGTGTTTCTTATATAGTTGCTTATAATCCATGTACACTCTCCTTAAGTATTACCCTAAGGAAATCCCTTTTGCGTACCTTTCTATTTTACAAAATTGTACTATCGAATACAAGCCTAATTTACTTATAAATGTTTACACTTTTTTTGTTCTTTGGTAAAATGTTACTATTATCGGCTAAGGGAGGGAAGCCATGAATTCATCTAAGAAATCAATTCTTAATTCTAACTTTACATATCTTGTTGCCTTTGTACTTCCAGTCATCATGATGCTGGCACTGTACTACACAAGAGGCATATTTCCATGGGGAACTGAATGTTATCTGAGATCTGACATGTATCATCAGTATGCACCATTCTTTTCAGAACTGTGGCACAAGATAAGGAATGGCGAAAGTCTTACTTACTCATGGGATATAGGAATGGGAACTAATTTTACATCTCTGTTCGCATATTACCTTGCAAGCCCATCTAACTGGTTCGTTGCACTTTTTCCACAGAAATACACAATCGAGATAATGAACGCATTTATAATACTTAAGATAGCTGGCAGCAGTCTTTCCATAACATACTATCTTACTAAACACAATAACAACAAGCATGTTATTGCAGCTATATTCGGTATGTTCTATGGCATGTCAGGATTCATTGCTGCATACAGCTGGAATATTATGTGGCTTGACTGTGTTATTCTTGTTCCGCTTATCATGCTTGGACTTGAAAGGCTTGTTAATGAGAACCGCTGCATATTCTACTGCATAACTCTCGGATTATGTATATTTACTAATTATTATATTGCCATTATGGTATGCCTTTCAGTAGTAATCTACTATGTTGTACTTATGATTGCATATAACGGTGTTAAAAGTCCTATGCAGTATATGAAGAAATTCATTAATTTCTGTGTGTATTCACTGCTTGCCGGCGGACTGGGAGCGTGTCTTCTTTTGCCTGAATTCTATACATTTTCACTTTCAGCATCAAGCGACACTAATTTCCCGGATAAGCTTATTTCTTATTTCAGCATATTATCAATGCTTACAAGACAGCTTATCAATATTCCGGTTCACTTAGGACTCGACCATCTGCCTAACATATATTGTGGTGTTGCAGTGTTAATGTTAATTCCACTCTATATTATGTGCAGCAAAGTCAATGCCCGCGAGAAGATTGGCAAATGTGTTATTCTGCTTATCTTCCTCACAGCATTTAACTTAAATATACCTAATTATATATGGCATGGTATGCATTTCCCTAACAGCCTGCCTTGCAGACAGTCATTCATATATATATTCTTCCTGCTTGCAATGTGCTATGAAGCTGTTATTAACCTTAAGAATTCAACTAATAAGCAGCTTGGAGCATCACTGTGGATTGCTATCGGTCTTCTGCTTATTATGGAAGAACTGTTTATTAATTCTGAGACAGAATATTCATTTAAGAGCGTTTACATAAGCGGTATATTTATACTGATATACGGACTGTTAATGTTTATTCATAACAACTCAAAGCTTAAGATTCCTGTTGTTCTCATGCTTGCATTCTCGGTATCAATCGTTGAATGTACCATGAATATGGATGCAACTGGTATCGGAACAACAAGCCGTACATCATATCTGCTTGATTATGATGCAATAAAGACAGTAACTAAGAATGTATCTGATAATGATGACTCATTCTACCGTATGGATAAGCTTTTCGGGGCACGTTCCAAGAATGATGGTGCATGGCATAATTACAGGACTGTTTCAACATTTTCATCGACATGTAATGCAGGCATGTCAAAGCTATACAACCTTATAGGAATGGAGAATTCTACTAATGCATATGGCTGCAACGGTCTTACTGCTGTTACTGATTCGCTTTTCTCTGTGAAATACACTATCTCTAACCGTCTTCTGGTTGAGAGTGATATAAGAAACTATTATACAGGCAGCGACGGTGAATTTATATATAAGAATAATTACACACTTCCTATTGGATACGCTATTAACAGTTCAACTGCATATGACCTTGTTATGACTAAAGAAAATAACGGTATTGAGAACCAGAATCTTCTTATCCAGTCTCTTACCGGAATAAGTGATGTATTCGAATATACTACTTCATTCCCTACAGAGCCAGATTGTATTATCACACCTTCAAAGAGTGGTCATATGTATCTGTCAGTTGCGAATAAATCTGTTGATGCCATAACTGTAACTATTAACAATGCAACTACTTACACTTACAACAATATAAAGAGTAACAACCGTATTATTGATATCGGTTATGTACATAACACTGATACCGTTGAAGTAACTTCTGATACAGGTGGAATGAATCTTACTGTATACACACTTGATGAAGACAAATTCATCAGGGCTTACAATAAACTTAACTCAGAAAGTTATCAGGTTGAGAAGTTCTCTGATACTAAATTTACAGGAACTCTTAATGCTTCCACAGACAAGGCTGTACTTTTCTCTATTCCATACGATGCAGGCTGGTCTGTATATATTGATGGTAAGAAGGTCGACACTTATGCATGGCAGAATGCATTATTATGCGTTGATATAAGTGCTGGAAACCACACTGTTGTATTAAAATACCGCCCTGTTAATTTAATATTGGGTTGCGTTATTACTATACTTTGCATTATTATATTGATTGGCATTTATCTTGCCAGCCGCTTTATTAAAGCAGGAAAAGTCAATATGACACATTTTCCGTTAGTTATCAGAAAATATCTTGATGATCCGGCTCTTGCCAATAAGAATATCAAGAAGATGTCTGATGATGATATAGAAAGTTCTATTCTTAATGATATGGATGATTTTGAAAACCTCGAATCACCTGATATTGATGATGAACTTACTGACAGTCTCCTCTCTTCTATTGAAGATGAAGAAGATGATTTTAATGAAGAAAATACGGATATTTAATTCAAGGAGGATTTATACATGAAATTATGGGGTGGACGATTCACCAAAGAAACTAATGAGCTTGTAAACAACTTTAATGCGTCAATTTCATTTGACCAGAAGTTCTATAAGCAGGATATTGAAGGAAGTATTGCACATGCTACTATGCTTGGCAAGCAGGGAATTATTCCTGAAAGCGAAAGTGAGCAGATTGTAGAAGGTCTTAAAGGAATTCTTTCTGATATTGAATCAGGAAAGCTTGAAATCACTGATGAATATGAGGATATCCATACATTTATGGAAGCTACTCTTATCGAGAGAATCGGTGATGCAGGAAAGAGACTTCACACTGGACGAAGCAGAAACGATCAGGTTGCTCTTGATATGAGACTTTTCACAAGACAGGAAGTTCTTAATACTGATGCTGAGCTTAAAGAGCTTATGGCTGTTATCTTAAGAATCATGAAAGAGAATACACATACATTTATGCCTGGATTTACTCATCTCCAGAAGGCACAGCCTGTTACTGTTGCTCATCATTTCGGTGCTTATTTCGAGATGTTCAAGCGTGACAGAAGCAGACTTCATGATATATATGAAAGAATGAACTACTGCCCTCTTGGCGCAGGCGCACTTGCAGGAACAACTTATCCATTAGACAGAGAGCTTACTGCTTCTCTTCTTGGTTTCTACGGACCAACACTTAACAGTATGGATTCTGTTTCTGACAGAGATTACCTCATTGAATTCTTATCTGCATTATCAACTATCATGATGCATTTAAGCCGTTTCTCTGAGGAAATATGTATCTGGAATTCTAACGAATACAGATTCATCGAACTTGACGACGCTTTCAGTACAGGAAGCTCTATTATGCCTCAGAAGAAGAACCCTGATATTGCAGAGCTTGTAAGAGGTAAGACAGGAAGAGTATACGGCGCACTTATGAGCCTTCTTACAACAATGAAGGGTATTCCTCTTGCTTACAACAAGGATATGCAGGAAGATAAGGAATTATCATTTGACGCATTTGACACAGCCAAAGGCTGCATCAGTCTTTTCAAGGGCATGATTGATACTATGAAGTTCAACAACAAGAGAATGGAAGATTCAGCAAAGAACGGCTTCACTAATGCTACTGACGCTGCTGATTACCTTGTTAAGAAGGGTGTTCCTTTCAGAGAAGCCCACGGTATTGTCGGCCAGCTTGTTCTTATGTGCATTGAGAAGAATATCGCACTTGATGACCTTTCACTTGAAGAATACAAGGCTGTAAGCCCTGTATTTGATGAAGATATCTACGAGGCAATCAGCCTTCAGACCTGTGTAGATAAGAGACTTACACTTGGTGCTCCTGGTCCGGAGGTTATGAATAAGGTTATTGCTATATATGATAAATATATGGAAGAAAACTAAATAGTATTTCGGGGTTGTACAGTCTGTGAGTTAAGTGTTAGTGCCAACTTTAGGTAAGCTGACCTAGTGGCTGTAAATGCCGCCATATACAGAGTTTATTACGGTGCAGGAAATCAAACGCGCTTCGCTTGAACGAGATTTCCTGCACCGAACTTTTGTATATAGCGGCATTAACACCCACACGGTAAGCTTACATGCCGTTGTCGCTAACGCTTAACTCACAGACACTACCACCGCGAAGTACCTTCCTTGATTCATCCCATCTATCACCAGTATTTAAAAAAGGGTATGGAGTTAACCATACCCTGCTCTGACTAAAAGAGCGACCTCGCCGGTCAAATTATTCTTTCAAATGTGGTCTCGCCGACCAAAAGCAGTCTAACTAACTGTCTATTTAAATTATACACAAATATATATTTTTGTAAATATATTTAAGTTGAGTGTTTTTATGTCTTAGTAAATTACACTTTCTACCGGTTGTCATGTCGAAGAAGTGCTTCACACTGTCACAACTAAATTGTAAGCTGTCCGTGTGGGTGTTATGCCGCCAATATACAAAAGTTCGGTGCTGGAAATCTCATTCAAGCGAAGCGCGTTTGATTTCCAGCACCGTTATAAGCTCTGTATATGGCGGAATTTACAGCCACTAGGACCGCTTACCTTAGTTGTGATAGTGTGAAGCACTTCTTCGACTCCCCCAACCGTTAAACAACTATACTCTTATCTTCGTCCCCTTAGTATCCCTATGCGCCGTCTTCATCTTGGCAAAGCTGATACTCTTGCCCTTATATTCCATCGTGAACTCGTCACCTTCTGTAAGCAGGAATACATCTTCTATATAATCGTCTTTTGAAAGCTTGATTCCTCTTACACCAACAGCACTCTTCTTCTTCATTGGAATGTCTGTTAATGGGAATTTTAAGAATACTCCGCTTTCTGTCTGTACAATTACATTCTGGTTACTCTCGACAACCTCTTCTTCCTTGATTTCGCCATCAAGTGAGAACTTTGAGTAGATTTCCACTCTTGCGTCTGTTGAATACATTCCGATGAGCTTATCGTCATCTGCTAATTTCGTACATGCAACTGTACGCTTTGCAACCTGGAATTCTTCGCTGTCTACAAGCTTCATCATACCCTGTCTTGTGACAAAGAGCATTTTCTGATTCTTAAGACGTTCAAATGGCGTGATATACACAATTATCTCCTTAGAACTGTCATAGTTACACAGGTTATCAATAGGAGTACCTTTATCCCTGAACTTAGTAAATGGCAGATCCTTTATCTTTAACTGATGCATGTCTCCCATATCAGTAAATATGCAGATTTTATCTGTGTTCATTACCGGAATGACATATTTGTTCTCATTAAATACAGCCTCTTTATTTCTCTCAAATGCAGCCATATCAATAGTTCTTGCATATCCGAATCTGTCCATAATGAACATAACTTCCATCTCTGGAATCTTCTTTTCCTCAAATACAGCAGCTTCGCCGTCTTCGATTACAGTTCTTCTTGCAACACCATATTCCTTCTTAATATTAAGAAGGTCAGCCTTGATGACCTTAGCCATCTCTTTTCTGCTGCCAAGTATCTTTTCATACTTCTGAATCTTCTTGACACATTCGTCATATTCCTTCTGAAGATTAAGAATTTCAAGACCAATCAGCTTGTACAGACGCATTTCCAATATGGCGCTTGCCTGTCTTTCTGTAAAATCAAGACCCGCAGCCTGCTTTCTTGACTGCTCTGACTTGAACTTGATTCCCTCAACATTACCATTAACAAGACAGTCCTTAGCCATCTTAAGATTCGCACTGCCTCGTAATATCTCAATAATAAGGTCAATAATATCACATGCTCTTATAAGACCTTCCTTAATCTCTCTGTTAGCCTTCTCCTTTTCAAGAAGTGTTGTGTACTTTCTTGTAGCAAGCTCATACTGGAAATTAATGTGATGTCTTATTATATCCTTAATACCTAAAGTCTCAGGTCTGCCATCAACGATAGCAAGCATGTTTACGCCAAATGTATCTTCTAACTTGGTTTTCTTGTACAGAAGATTCTCAAGATTCTTGACATCAGCATTCTTCTTAAGTTCAAGTACAATCCTTATTCCTTCCTTAGAAGATTCATTGGAAATGTCGACAATATCGGTAGTTTTCTTAGTCTCTATAAGGCTTACAACATCGGATATGAATTTACCTATGTTAGCACCAATCATTGTATATGGAATCTCTGTAATAACAAGCTTGTCCTTCTCAGAACGGTTCTTGGCAGGCTCGAATACAACCTTGCCTCTTAACTTAATCTTGCCTGTACCAGTCTCATATATTGCGCCAAGCTCACTTTTATTAATTACAATTCCGCCTGTAGGAAAATCCGGTCCCGGGCAGAACTGCATAAGCTCCTCTGTTGTGATATCCTCATTATCCATATATGCACATACCGCATCCACAACCTCTGAAAGATTGTGTGGAGGGATATTAGTTGTCATACCAACCGCAATACCATCTGCTCCGTTTACAAGCAGATTAGGTACTCTTACAGGAAGAACCTCAGGTTCTTTCTCTGTCTCGTCAAAGTTAGGCACGAAATCAACAACATTTTTATCAAGGTCAGCAAGATATACGTCCTGTGTGAACTTCTTTAACTTAGCCTCTGTATATCGCATGGCAGCTGCTCCGTCACCTTCGATAGAACCGAAGTTTCCGTGTCCGTCAACAAGTGCCATTCCCTTTTTAAAATCCTGTGAAAGTACTACAAGTGTCTCATATATTGAACTGTCACCATGAGGGTGATATTTACCCATTGTATCACCAACGATACGCGCAGACTTTCTGTGAGGCTTGTCGTAATTAAGCCCCAACTGGTCCATGGCATACAGCACTCTTCTCTGTACCGGCTTTAAACCGTCCCTTACATCAGGAAGTGCTCTCGCTGTAATAACGCTCATGGAATAATCTATATAGGACTTCTGCATAACTTCAGAATACTCGGTCCTTATAATCTTCTCAGCCATTTTCTACTCCTTTAGCTATTACGCATCAATCTCAGCTTCATTAGCATGCGTATATATAAATTCTCTTCTAGGTGGTACATCTGTACCCATAAGCATAGCAGTAACCTCAGTCGCAAGCCTTGCGTCCTCAATCTCAACCTGCTTTAAAATTCTTGTTTCAGGATTAAGAGTTGTCTCCCATAACTGGTCAGGGTCCATCTCTCCAAGACCTTTGTATCTCTGGAGTGTAAATGTTCCTGAAGCATGCTTCTTTCTGTAATCATCAAGTGCTTTATCATCATACAGATATTCCCCTTCACCTTTCTTAGGTACAACCTTATAAAGAGGAGGTGTGGCAATATATACATGTCCCTGATTAATAAGCTCAGGCATGAATCTGTAGAAAAATGTAAGAAGAAGTGTATCAATATGTGCTCCATCTACATCGGCATCAGTCATAATAATAATCTTATTATATCTTAATTTGCTGATATCAAAATCATTGCCATAACCCTCTAAGAATCCACAGTTAAACGAATTAATCATTGTCTTAATCTCGGCATTGGCAAGAACTTTATCAATACTTGCCTTCTCAACATTAAGAATCTTACCTCTGATTGGAAGAATCGCCTGTGTTCTTCTGTTTCTTGCAGTCTTAGCTGAACCTCCGGCTGAATCTCCCTCTACAATGAATACCTCACATTCTTCCGGATTCTTGCTCTCGCAGTTGGCAAGCTTTCCGTTGCTGTCTATAGAGAATTTCTGCTTTGTAAGCATATTTGTCTTGGCTTTCTCTTCTGCTTTTCTTATCTTTGCAGATTTCTCGGCACAGGCAATTACCGCGTTAAGGTCGTCTAAATGTCTGTCAAAATAAAGCTGTACTTCGTCACCTGTTACATTAGCAACAACTGTACCAGCATCAGGATTATCAAGCTTGGTCTTGGTCTGTCCCTCAAATCTTGGTGCAGGGTGCTTAACTGCAACAACCGCAGTCATACCATTTCTCACATCAAGACCAGTAAAGTTAGCATCCTTATCCTTAAGGACACCAAGCTCTCTCGCATACTGGTTAATAATCATTGTAAACTTGGTCTTAAAACCTGTAATATGTGTTCCACCTTCCTGAGTGTATATATTATTACAGAAGCCAAGAATATTTTCCTCAAATTCATTAACAAACTGGAATGCGACTTCAACCTCAATATCATCCTGCTTCTTCTTAAAGTAGACGATATCACATACTGTCTCTTTGCCGTTGTTAAGGTCTTTGATATATGCCTTAAGTCCGTCAGGCTCATGGAAAGTTTCCTTATCCTCGCTGCCCTTTCTCTTATCCTCGAACTCAATAGTAAGTCCAGGATTAAGATATGCAGTCTCATGAAGTCTGCTCTTTATCGCGTCCGCTTTGAATCTTGTCTTTTCAAATATTTCTCCATCTGGAAGAAATGTAACAGTTGTACCAGTATCATTCTTTCTGCATGTACCAATCTTTTCAAGCGGTGCTGTTGCCTTGCCTCGCTCGTATCTCTGCTTATACACGCCGCCATCAACTCTTATCTCAACTTCAAGCCATACAGAAAGCGCATTAACTACTGAAGCACCAACTCCGTGAAGGCCGCCGGATATCTTATATCCGCCATCTCCGAACTTACCACCTGCATGAAGTACTGTGAATACAACCTCAACCGCTGGTATTCCCGCTTTAGGATGGATTCCGATGGGAATACCTCGTCCGTTATCCTTAATAGTTGCTGTTCCATCATCATTAAGAGTTACATTTATCTGGGTACAGAAACCTGCCAGATGCTCGTCCACTGAATTGTCAGCAATCTCATATATAAGATGGTTTAGTCCCTTAGTTCCGACACTTCCAATATACATACCAGGTCTCATTCTTACCGCTTCAAGACCTTCCAGTATCGATATACTGTTAGCATCATATTTATTAGCTGCCATTATTAATTACTCTCCTCTTTACTTACCAAAATACGCATTAAAAGTATCCTCAAAGCTGCTTCCCAGTGTATACGCATCCTGAATACTTAACTTCTTCCACTCGCTGTTATTAAATTCCATATATATTCCAGCTTCATATTTCTCAAAATCAGCATTAAACTGCTCTAACTTTCTCTTTTCAAGAATTGCAGATTTATTAACCTCAGTCTTAGCCTTATCATTATCTGATGTACATCTTATAATGTAATATCTGCCTGCTGCCTCAACTATGCTGCTCATCTCACCAGTAGACAGGTTGAATGCTGCATTTTCAAATGCATCATCCATCTCTCCACGCTTAAGCTCATATTCATATTCGCCATCAGCATTATACTCCTTGGCAACCGCAAAGAATGAGCTTCCTGAATTCACAAGATTATATGCTTTATTAATATCTTCCTCTGAATCTGATACAATATACTGAATATCAATAACTCTTGCCTCATCTGCACTTACCTCAATATCCATATTAGAAGTAAGGTCATCGTACAACTTCTTCGCAATTGCGAATTCAGTAAACATTGTATTCAGTTTATCTTTAGTTATTCCTGTATTGCTTATCTGTGACTCTGTTAATTCATTGTAAAATGCATCAACAGCCTTACTTACAGAATCTTTTTCTTCTCTTCCAAGCACAACACCGCGTTCCTTAGCCTTGACATTCATAGCTTTGACACGCATTAACTTGCTCTTAATCTGGTCCTTAATATAGCTTTCAAAGTCGGCATCTCCGATTTTCTCTTTCCATATATTACTGCCAAACATTTCTTCATATTCTTTCTTAACATCAGACATGAGAATATCTGCCTCGCATGTATAAGTTGTCTTCTGTCCTGCTGTCTTAATAAGCTCGCCGCTCTTCATCCCTGTAGTAAAATATATTAAACGTCCATTAAAGAACTTAATATATCCGGCTACCAGAAGCACTACAACAAGAATAACAGCTAATATAATAAATGGTTTCTTTCTTCTTTTCATATTCTATCCTCTTCTATTACTTGTGATATGGCTCATTCTTCATAATCCTGTAAGCCCTGTATATCTGTTCCAAAAGAATAACTCTCATAAGCTGATGTGGAAATGTCATCTTTGAAAAACTCAGCTTATAATCTGCTCTTTTAAGTACTGCATCTGCCAGCCCTAAAGAGCCTCCTATTACAAATGTTATGTTACTTGTTCCGTCTATTCCAAGTCTGTCAATCTTCTCAGAAAGTTCAACAGAATCAAGCATTTTGCCTTCTATTGCAAGTGCACATACATAAGCATCATCTTTAATTGCAGAAAGTATTCGCTCCCCTTCTTTATTCTTAATCTGCTCATTGACAACATCACTTGCATTATCAGGAGTTTTCTCATCAGGCAGTTCAACAATATCAAGCTTGCAATACCTTGAAAGCCTCTTAGAATATTCATCAACCGCCTGAGTATAAAACTTTTCCTTAATCTTACCTACACATACAACAGTTATACGCATCTGTACTATCCTTCCACGAAGAAATATCCGCCATTATCAAGCTTGAATACCTCTAACTGCTCAAGAAGCTCATCATTACTTAGATCAGATACATCCATACCTTCATCATCCATAACTTCTCTCAACTCTTTAATATCCTTGCAGTATACTGCCATACAGTCCTCTAAGAATTCCTTAGCTTCCTCTAAATCATATGCAACAGGCTCATCAAAAAGCTGTTTCTGATCTCTTAAAAATACCTTTGCGCACTCATCAATATGCTTTTCCATAAATCAATCTCCTTATCTTATCTCTTTAAATTGTTCTCTTAATGTTCCTTCTACCCATCCTGTTACGAAACGTCCATGTTTCTTGACATCTGGGACAGCTTTCTCCATAACATATGAATAATATACCTTGTCCAGCATGGCGATATCATTATAATTATCGCCAAATGCCATACACTCTTCCGGTTTCAGTCCGAAATACTGCTGTATCTGCTCAATTCCCCTTCCCTTATTGACATTAGTATCCATAAGGTCTAAGTATAGTTCTCCAGATACAAGTACTGAAGCCTTATCACTCCATTTGTTAATAAAATGCTCTTTGGAATTCTTAATTCCCGACATATCACACACAGCAATCTTTAATATATCCTCATCTATGTCAGTGAATTTATCAACCAATGTAGTATGATAATTAACAACCTTAGTCATTCTGTAATAATATTCTTCAGACTTGGGCTTAATATATGCCGTATGCTCACCTGATACAAGCACCTCACAATTAGGCTGTTCAATTACATCTTCAATTATCTCTAATGCAAGCTTTCTCTCCATTGCAGTCTTTCCAATAGTTTCACCCCTGTATTCTACGAGTGCACCATTCTCTGCAATATAAGCCAGCTTATTACTAATTGGTTCAAAAAGTCTCTTAAGACTTGTTATCTGTCTGCCACTTGCCGGTGCGAATATAACTCCTTTATCAACAAGCTTATTAATATACTGTACCGCAGATTCATCAACACTCTGCGCCCCGTTAAGGAGCAGCGTTCCATCAAGGTCACATGCTACGAATTTAACCATATATTTTCTCCTTAAAATGCTTTAAGTTCATGCACAAGTCTTGCAACAGGGAGACCGACAACATTATTATAGTCGCCTTCAATTCCTTTGATATATGCGGCAAATCTTCCCTGAATACCATATGCACCAGCCTTGTCCATAGGCTCTCCTGTGCTTATGTAATCCCTGATTTCCTCATCGGTCATATCATATACCCACACATCAGTCTTTTCGTAAAAACTTACATTCTTATGTGCACTGCATATAGTTACTCCTGTATACACCTGATGAATCTCACCTTCTAAAGACTTAAGTATCCTGAATGCATCATCCTCATCCTTAGGCTTGGTAAGTATCTCTCCCTTATGGTAAACAATAGTGTCTGCACCTATAACAATTACAGTCTCTTCTTTATCTGAATATTGTTCCAAAACAGACTGTGCCTTAATAGAAGATAATTCTCTTACATAATCTTCAGGCTCCATCTCTTTAATATTCTCATCTGCATCACTTGTAACAACAGTAAAATCAAGTCCTACCTGACTCATTAATTCTCTTCGTCTTGGTGAACCCGATGCAAGTATCAAATGTTTCATAAAACTTCCATCTCCTTGTTCTTCACTGTATTTTGTGTTCAGAGCCTACTTCGACTCATACATATTGCATTATAGCATAAAAAAACAGAGTGCTTCAATACCACTCCAATAAAAAAGGCACAACATTGTATGCTGTGCCTTAATAATCATTAATGTTTAATATTATTTCTTATTATTCTTCTTGCTTATAACAATAACTGTTCCGAATATAACAACCGCTGCTACAAGAACTATAACATATACCCAGACATGATTGTTGTCACCCGTCTTTACAACTTCTTCATCAGCAGCAACCTCACCGTTCTTTCTTACTCTTGAACCATCTATTGCTACTCCGTCTTTTCCTGTTACCAGTTCTTCATCTCCTGCAACTTCGCCATTCTTCTTAGTAACATCAACATCTGATATATCGTCAGCTTTTTTAGTCGCATCCCCTGTCTTTATCGACTCATCAGCTTTTGTTGTATCATCAGCTTTAATTACCTCATCAGCCTTTGTTGTTTCGTTATTCTTAGTGGCATCATCAATTTTAGTTACATCATCAGCCTTTGTTGTATCACTTACTGTAGTTTCTTCAACAGCCTTTGTTGTCTCATTAACTTTAGTTGCATCATCGGCTTTGGTTGTATCACTTACTGTAGTCTCTTCAGCAGCCTTTGTTGTTTCATTAACTTTAGTTGCGTCATCGGCTTTGGTTGTATCACTTACTGTAGTTTCTTCAACAGCCTTTGTTGTCTCACTAACAGTCTCTGATGATGACTCTGCATCAGACTTAGTCTCTGTAGTTGTCTCTGTCTCTTTTGCAGTTGTACCTTCCTGCTGGCTATCAGATACGAAATGCATCTGACCATTAGTATTAACGAATGTCTTTGCAATTGCTCTTCCGTTGCATGTTGATGTAAGAGTAACATCTGCTCTTGGAGCAACAACAATACCACATATCTCCCCCATGTTGAGCTTACCTGAAACATTAACAGCATTAAATATTACTGTATCAGATATATCAACATCTGTTAATCCGCCTGAATTCTTTCCATTAACGCTGAATCTCTTAACCTCTGCATCTCCATCTGCACCTAAAAGATTCATAATGACAAACTGACCATCAGCCTTATTAGTTATACTAAGCTGACCTTCTCCATAATAAGTTGATACTTCATTGCCCTGCCAGTCTGTATAATTACTTGCGTACATATTAACAACTACAATCTGCTTATCTTTGAATGATGAAAGATCAATCTTCTTCTCATCATTAGCTTTGATAACGATGTCAGCTTCTTCATCAGAAATATCAGCATACTCTTTAAAATTGTCATACACCTTATCAAGTGCTGCAGTTACGTCCATATAATCTTCTGCATAATAAACATTGATTGTGTCTTTACAATTGTTGACGTTAATGACAGCCCCAGTTCTTTTTCCATCAGCATCTTTAATATAATACTTGTTCTCCATTGCCACATAATCATAATCCGTTCCAAGAACAAGATTATTAAATGCATTCCTGTCAATAAACACCTCTGCCGAACCTGAGTTATCAAAACTTCTGATATAAGTTGTTCCCACGCTTATATCCAGCCAGGCACTCAGCCACTGGTCTGTTATGACAAGCTTATTGGTTGCAAAACATGTCTGATTATGATTAGCGTTCTTAAATTCTTCTGCAACCACACCATATGGCTTAGCTGCTCCCAACAGTTCATCAAGTACATCCTGTGTCTTAGAATATGCCCCAGCCTTTAATGAAGTTCCCGCAATCACCGAACCAGCAACCATTGCTGCAACAAGAACACCACTAATAATCTTCTTAGACCTTGCACTCAGACTACTTAATCGTTTTCTTAAAAACATGACCATCCCTCCGAAATGTTTGAATCAATAGTTTTACCCCTTTAACTATATTTCTTTTCCCCTACAAGCGTATAATAGCATTAGTACCATAGTACCGCTTCCCCCTTTGAGGGGGATTTTTTCATTCTAAATTAATAAAAATAAGCCCACAGGCGAAAACGTTATCGATACAATATACGTTCCGCATGCGGGCTTTATGTCAATATATTATTATATTAATTATATTAAGATTAAGCTTCAAGGCTTCTGTTCATTGCTGACTCTAAAGCATCAATAGAAGCTCTGATGATATCATGGTCAATACCAATACCGAAGTAATTCTTGCCATCTTCACCTGTTATTCCAACATAAGCTATAGCACTTGAGTCAGAACCCTTCTTTAATGAATGTTCTTCATAGCAGAAGATATCACAAGGCTTTCCAAAATGACTTGAAAGTGCATTACTTACTGCATCAAGACGACCATTACCGCCATCTTCAACATTGCTCTTCTTACCATTCTCATCAATAGTTACAACAGTCTGGATACCATTAATCTGCTTGAAATGTACCTCAGAAATCTTGAATACTGGTGTGTATTTCTTGTATCTCTTCTCGAATATCTCAAGTACTTCATCTGGAGAAAGCTCCTTATGGTTAACATCAGATACATCCTTAACTGCATAACCTAAATCTTCTCTCATAGCCTTAGGAACAATCATTCCATAGTTA
This sequence comes from Evtepia sp., assembly GCA_963597265.1. Classification (GTDB taxonomy): domain Bacteria; phylum Bacillota; class Clostridia; order Lachnospirales; family Lachnospiraceae; genus Lachnospira. The sequence continues at coordinate 23,611 of CAVBPJ010000014.1, forward strand.
TGTTCAAGAACATAAGCTACGCCGCCCTTACCAGACTGGCTGTTAATTCTGATAACATCTGAATCATATGTACGTCCAACATCTTCTGGATTAATTGGAAGATATGGAACAGTCCACTTGTTAGAATCATTCTCAATTCTGTAATGCATTCCCTTAGATATAGCATCCTGATGTGAGCCTGAAAAAGCTGCAAATACAAGCTTACCACACCATGGATGACGATCATCAATCTTCATCTGTGTAAGTCTTTCAAATACTTCAGCAAGATGTGGCATATCAGAAAGATCAAGTTCAGGATTAACACCCTGCATATACATATTCATAGCAAGTGTAATAATATCAACATTACCTGTTCTCTCACCATTACCGAAAAGTGTTCCCTCAATTCTGTCTGCTCCTGCAAGAAGTCCTAATTCTGCATCAGCAACACCTGTTGAACGGTCATTATGTGGATGAAGAGATATAATAACATTCTCTCTGTTATGCATGTACTTAGACATATATTCAATCTGGCTTGCAAATACATGTGGAAGAGACATCTCTACTGTAGCTGGAAGATTGATGATACATTTCTTATCAGGAGTTGGCTGCCAGATATCAACAACAGCGTTGCACACCTCAAGTGCATACTCTGGCTCTGTTCCTGTAAAGCTCTCTGGGCTGTATTCGAAAAGGAAGTTTCCTCCATCAGCTTCTGCAAGTTCCTTTAATAACTTAGCACCTTCAATAGCAATCTGCTTAACTTCTTCCTTAGACTTCTTGAATACCTGTTCTCTCTGTGCTAATGAAGTAGAATTATATACATGAACGATTGCTCTTGGAGCACCCTTTACTGCTTCAAATGTTTTCTTAATAATATGTGGTCTTGCCTGTGTAAGTACCTGGATTGTAACATCATCAGGAATCATATTCTTCTCAATAAGTGTACGGCAGAACTCATATTCTGTCTCAGAAGCTGCTGGGAAACCAATCTCGATTTCCTTAAATCCGACTTCAACTAACATCTGGAAGAATTCAAGCTTTTCATCAAGGCTCATAGGTTCAACAAGAGCCTGGTTACCATCTCTTAAATCAACTGAACACCAGATTGGTGCCTTATCAACATACTCCTTGTTCACCCAGTCATTACACTTAACTGGTGGCATAAAATAGCCTCTTTCATACTGTCTGTAATCAAACATTCCTAAAACCTCCTGAAAAATAAATATGTATTGTTAATAAGTAAAGGCTTCCTTAAAGATAAGCATAAAAAAATCTTTCGTCCATGGGCAATTCTACCCAAAGAGACGAAAGACATAATCTCACGCGTTACCACTCTTCTTCATAGCTATGCTATGCACTCACTGAATACGTACAACAAATGTGCTGTATTATATTCTGTCCACTATAACGGTTGGCTTCCGGCTACTCCTACTTCTCATGATGATTTCAGGTAGCAGCTCCAAGGCGAGTTCAATAAGTTCCTTCGACTGCCTCGCACCACCCGGCAGCTCTCTGACTCTGGTTCCTATCTAATAGTCCTCTTCACAGCATTTACTTATTATGTACGCTTATTATACTTGTCATTTTTTACAAAGTCAAGCATAAATTCAAGTTCTTCTTTGGAAATATTCTTATCAGAATATCTTGCTTTCTCATAACTTGCCGTAATTCTGTCTGCAGCGTCAGCATCAGCAGTTATTCTGTTTCTTGTTATATCCTGTGGCTGCATATTTTCAAGTGACTTACCATCCGAATCCTTAGCTGCCTTTGATGATTTTATTGCTGCTTTTCTGAACGCCTTCCTGTACTGCATATTAACAGGCATATTCTTAGCTTCTTCTGCTCTCTGGCGTCTCTTTATCCTTGCTTCTGTTCTCCTGTCATTGCCAATAAATTCAACCTCATCACCATTATTATCATGTGATTTCTTAAAATTCTTGGCATATCTGATAATCATATAGACAATAAATACAACAAGTGCAATTATAAGAACTATTGCAAATGCTGTAAATAATGCACTCATGACAGGGTTATCAGTAAATGCAAGGTCATTATCTCCACTTACCACATCATCATCAGTGACAGGATTCACAGATTCATCCGGCATTGTAGATACTTCTTCTTTCTCTCTTATAAGTCTTAAGAACAGCTTCAGAACTATCCTTATAACCGCTGCAAAACCAGAACCTATCAATGTAAATATATTGCCATAATCTCCGCTATAGAACAGAATCATTCCAAGAATCATAAAACATGACACAACCATGACCACTATCATGTTAATTCCTGTAATTCTTTCAGCCGGAAATTCAGACTTACCGGCATTGCTTATAAACAGAGAATTAAGTTCCTTTAACTGGTTAGCAAGAAATGCAAGCAGAACAAACAGAACGAATAATACTCCTTCATAATTAATAAGCAGCCTACTGCCTGCTGAACCGCCATAAAGACTTCCCGCAACCATAACCAGACAATACAGAGGTGACATCCTCTCTCCTGCCTGCAAGGCAGCTTTCTTGTCTTCCTGAGTCACATCAGCAAACTGATTCCCATAAAGCGGCTCATTCATATATTCAGTTTTTCTTGCATTAGCCACTCTTATGCTTACAGACCTTATACACACAGCAAGTACGCATACAAAATATGCTGTAGACTCTGCATCTCCATTACCAATTATAATAGCTGTTATAAGCAAAGCAGCATGAATCAGCATAAATAGAAAATTCTTATGTATATTCTTTCTTGCCGCATAAGTTATAATAACCGGGACTGCCATAAGCAGTGTTGCAATAATATAACTGTCAGATTTCTTTGTAAGTCCCAATATAACAAATGCGGAAAATGCGAATGCTACAAGGCACTGGCTTATTATATCTGTCAATGTTCTTATTGCTCTCAGTTTACTATAGTCATAAACTCGTCCTGACTCATTCATATGTTATCTCCTGATAAACTTATTTCACTTCCCAGCCCTCTGGTCTTATACCACAATAATCAAGGCTGTATTCGCCACCAGTCATATATGGAACTATCCATATAATCTGTCCGTACTTCTTCTCAAACTGTTCCATAGTCTGCTGAAGTTTCTTTCTTCTGCTCGCTGATATAACAACATATACACTGTTGTCACTGCTCTTAACGGAAGTATTCTCTAAATATGTTCTCTCAATAAGTGCTGCGAATTCTTCCTTGTCAAGCTTAAGGTCCATTCTTGCAAGTACAGTATTAATACTTCCAAGATGTCCAGCTCCAGCACCTTCCCTTATATTAACTGCTTCCTTTGTATCAATATCACATGCATTGCTTATAAGAGAGACATTAATCCCCTGTCTGATGAATTCTTCTGCAACAGAAGCTGCCAGACTTATTGCCGCTTCATTAATTGAATCGTATGTAAGCATTCCATCATCTTCCAGATTAAGAAGAATACATACATTACGGCTGACCGACTCATTATATTCATTAACACACAGATTACCAGTTCTTGCAGTAGCCTTCCAGTTCACATTCTTAAGGCTGTCGTTACTTGTATAATCTCTTATTCCCCTGAACACAAATGGATCTTCAAGCATATATTTCTTGCGTTCTGCTTCTCCTGATATCCTGCTTCTTAAAAAGCTGAATCTTTTGCTGTCCACAGTTTTAGGATAAACTGTTATCTCACAGTTACTATCCACTTTGAGGACATTAATCTCATTCATAAATGGTCCGGCAAATGTAAGCTGTAACCCTGATATCCTGAATACACCTCTATGCGTGCATCTGACTGGAATTCTTCTTGTAATTCTCTGATTAGCAAGAAATGAGAACACATCATTGCGGTATGTAAGGTCAGAAACACTTGAGTTGGTATCCGTTCCCGGAAATACAAGTTCCCTGTTTACCTGAAACTTAAGATTCACACATGGCAGTGGCAGACGCTTTTCATTGGATATTACTTCAACAATATTAACTGTTTCACCATTCACAACATGCTTTTTCTCAAATTCAAGAGATGCATCCAGTCCCTTATTCCAGTTATAACGAAATACGAGCTTAACTGCCAGATATACTATAAGTACACCAATAAGCATTAATAATACGTTCATTATCTCTTCCAATCTTCAGTAGGAACTGCTGTGTTATTAACAACATGTTCTATAATCTGTTCCTTATTATCCATATTCATATAACCTGTCTGTAATACAAGTCTGTGTGCCCATACTACAGGTGCAAGTGTCTTGATATCTTCCGGCACAACATAATCTCTTCCTGCAACATAAGCATAGGCTCTTGCTGCATTAAGCATTCCAAGAGTTCCTCTTGGGCTTACACCGATTGATACATTATCTTCCTGTCTTGTCATCCTTGCCAGTTCAACAATATAATCAATAAGAACCGGATGTACATATACATTCTTAGCTTCTTCTTTCATCGCAACAATATCCTCACATGTTGCAACTGTTGCAAGTTCCTTGGAAGGGTCTTCTTTTAAGAATCTGTTAAGAATAAGAACTTCGTCGTCTTTCTGTGGGTAACCCATATTAATCTTCATAAGGAATCTATCAAGCTGTGCTTCAGGAAGCTGATAAGTTCCTGCTGTCTCGATAGGATTCTGTGTTGCAATTACAACAAATGGTTCTTCTAACTTAGAATATTCACCATCCACAGTAACCTGATGCTCCTCCATACACTCAAGCAATGCTGACTGTGTTCTCGGAGTTGCTCTGTTAATTTCATCTGCAAGAATAACATTGGCAAATACAGGACCTCTTCTGAATACGAATTCGCCCTCTTTCTGGTTAAATACATGCACACCTGTAATATCTGAAGGAAGAAGATCCGGTGTAAACTGGATTCTTGAGAATTCACCATCAATGCTCTTTGCAAATGCTTTCGCCATCATAGTCTTACCTGTACCCGGAACATCCTCAAGAAGAACATGTCCACCGGCAATAATACTTGTCAGAACCAGTTCCGAAACATTTCTCTTACCCACAATAACCTTACTTACATTATCCAATATATCTGAAGCCTTACTCATAATACCTCCTCGTAACACGAAATTTAAACTCAGATAATTATAACAAAAACACTGCCAGAACAGCAAGTGTCTGACAGTGTTAATAGGTTAAATAATTATGAACTTTTGATGAAATTAATTATCTGAAGGCATTTCCTGATTAACATCGATGCCTCTTGGCGCAACAGGTGTTGAGAACACAATCTGTGTGCTTGTTCTTCCGAACTTCTGAAGCTGGCCGATAAATGTATCAAGTTCCATAGTGCTTGGGAACATAACCTTTAAAAGCATTGAATAATTGCCTGTTACACAGTTACATTCAACAACATTAGGGCATGACTTGATAAATGGATAGAAATCAGGTTTCTGTACAGGAGCAACTTCAAGATTAATAAATGCTGTTATATGATATCCCAGCTTTAACTGATTAATCTTAACTTCATATCCTTCAATAATCTCTTCCTTCTCAAGTCTCTCAATTCTTGCTGAAACAGCCGGTGATGAAAGGAAAACATTCTCGGCAAGTGCCTTTAATGGCATTCTTGCATTCTGCTGTAATAATGTAATTATCTTCTTATCGATTTTATCCATGGCGTGAACCTCCAGATTATAATATTCGTTGTAAATGCTATTAATTTAACCAAAAAGGGGACAATCCTAGCGTTGCTGCTAAAATCGTCCCCTTTGACTTAAATTATTAACTTATGCATAATATACACCTTACATAATAAAATGGCAAGTGTTTTTTCTTTATTTTCATTGCTTTTATACATAATATTTGTTAGAGTAGAGAAAATACTAAAGCCATTACTGGCAGAACGGAGACATTATGGAGAATAATAATCAGGAATATAACACAGTAACTCTTATGCTTGACGATAACACAGAATGTGAATGTGCAATAATACGCATATTCCCTGCTGGAGATAACGACTATATCGCACTTCTTCCACTTGAAGGTGAAGCTGCAGACAACGATGAGGTATATCTCTACAGATACAAGGTTGAAGGTGACAACGAACCTGTACTTGAGAATATTGAATCTGATGAAGAATATGAGCTTGTATCTGAAGCATTTGACGAAGAATTAGATGCTATGGAGTATGAAGATCTGTACGAAGAAGAGGATAACGAGCAGTAAGCATCTCTTCTATAAAGCGTGAACGGGTTGTATCTTTATTGTACCTCTGCTTAGGGTACAGAAGATACAACTTTTCTTTTGCCCTCGTCATCGCAACATAAAAAAGTCTTCTCTCCTCTTCTATCTGACTGTCAAGAACCGCCTTATTATATGGTATTATTCCCTCACATACATCCATCACTATTACAATCTTATATTCAAGACCTTTAGAGCTGTGCATTGTAAGCATATGCACACCTTCGACCGAATTGTTCCTGCGCTCAATATCGCATTGCTCAAGGTATTCTGTAATACCGTCCAGCCATTGTGACAGGCTCATATACCGCGATGCCCTGTGTGCCAGTTCATCAAGCACATTATATAATTCCTCTTTATCAGCTTTATGTTCATATATATAATTCCTTATATACTCATCATAGCCAACACCTTTTCTTATATAATTAACAGCTGCAAATGGAGACATATTCTTTATCATATTAATATCTGACACCAGTCTGTTTACCTGTTCACTCATCTGGTCATTCCCATTATATGCTCTCTTCAACGCATCAATGTCTGCGGGCTGGGTAATATATGAGCGTTTTATATAACGGAGCGGCTTATTAATAATACGAAGGAAATCCATTCTTTCCCTGCTGCCAAGTGCAATCCTTATATACGTCAGAATATCCTTACTTATCCAATGTTCATATACATCCTGTACTTCCGAATCATCACAGCACACAATCCCCTCACTCTTAAGCCTTGACATATACATATTGCCAATAACATTAGTTCTTGATAGCACAGCAATGTCATCAGCAGCTATTCCAGCATCAATCAGCCTTCTTATCTCTGATACAAGAAATGTTTTCTCATCATTCAGAGTGTTAAATTCATATATAGATACAGAATCTCCCTGTGTATTGTAAGTTATTATATCCTTATAATAACGATGCTCATTCTCCTCTGCTACAGCCCTTGATGCAAGTACAATATTGCCCGTTGACCTGTAATTAATACACATGTCAATTCTTACAGCCTCACTGTAATATTTCTTAAAATCAAGCATTATCTGTGGTGCAGAGCCTCTGAATCCATATATGCTCTGGTCATCGTCTCCAACCACAAAAAGATTCCTGTATCCGTCAGCAAGAATCCGCACAACATCAAACTGTGCCTTATTAATATCCTGAAACTCATCTACAAGAATGTACTTATACCTATTCTGCCACGCCCTCCTGTAATCTTCCCTCTGTATCAGAAGCTCGCGGCACTGTACAATCATATCATCAAAATCAATCAGATGCTTTCTTATAAGCATACTGTCATAAGCCCTGTATATTATTCTGAAACTCTGCGGTGGAACACACATGCTCTCATATTCATCTATGTTGACAGCATCGCCTTTAACACGGCTTATCTCAGACAAAACTCCTGCCACAGCTTCTTTCTCATCATCATACTCCAGTTCAAGCCTGCACATCTGGTCTTTCACAAATTCATGCTGTACCTGTGGTGTAATTATACAGCGTGCAGAATAATTATACGCCGTCTTAAGTATAGTAAAGAATACTGCGTGAAATGTGCCAAATGTTACTGCTGAACTTCTGCCTTCTGACAGCCCCTTAAACTTAAGCTTCATCTGCTCTGCTGCAGCCTTCGTAAATGTAATAACAAGAATATCAGCAGGCTTAACTCCGCATCTGTCAATAAGATACTTTACCCTGTGAGTAAGAACAGTAGTCTTTCCAGAACCCGGCCCTGCGATTACCATACATGGTCCTTTATTATGTTGTATAGCCTGAATCTGTGCTTCATTAAACTGCAAAAGCGGCACTCCTTATAATAATCTTACGCAAACAAATGTATACTAAGATTATATAAGCATGCCGCAATCGTGTCAACTTAATAATATATATTTTATATTTTATTAATAACTTGTTATATTATCATCAGAATCATCAGTATTAGATATATCCTTGATAACAACATAATATTCAACCTGTGGATTAACCTGTACAAGCACCCTGTCGCCCTTCTTATGTCCAAGAAGTGCCTTGCCAAGAGGTGATTCTATACTAATCATTCCGCTTAACGAATCAGCCCTGATTGTAGTAACAATCTTAATAGTCTCAGTACTTTCATCATCCTCATAGAACACCTCAACTGTGTTATTAACTCCAACCTCATCATCTGCTGATGAATCATCAATAACAGTTGCATTCTTAATAGTTCTCTGCAGGTATCTTATTCTGCTCTCATTCTTATTCTTAAACCTTTTCGCTGCATGATACTCGAAATTCTCACTTAAATCACCCTGAGCCCTTGTCTCCTTGACATCATCAAGCGCAGCCTTTCTTACCTCATGTATTCTGTACTCAATCTCTTCTTCCATCTTCTTGATATCATTCTTAGTAAGTTCGTGTCCCATATCTATCCTTCTTTCTTACCTTTAATAATCAATGAAATAATACGAGTATATTTTGCCCTTTTAAGATACATTTTGCAAGTAAAAAATCCTGACAGCCATATAAACTGTCAGGATTATTATTATTCCGTCTCGACTTTAAGTGTCTTGATTCCAAATATGAAATACAACACATGGAAAATCCATACAATCCCAAGAATAATTCTTCCAACCGGCACAGCATGCATCATAATAAATCCAATCCCCATAAGAATAGTAACTGTAGCCATTATTCTTATCTTTGTTTTCATAGTCATTCCCTTGCCCTGTACGAAGCTTTCAAGATTCTTCTTATAAATCTTAGTGGATATAAACCAGTTGTGCAGCTTTTCTGAGCTTTTGGCAAAACAGAATGTCGCAAGCATAAGAAATGGAACTGTCGGAAGTATCGGCAGTACTGCCCCGACTGCTCCAAGTCCGAGACTTAAACACCCCAGCACAACGAAAAATGCTTTCTTTATATTCATTAAGTATTCTCCAATCTTTTCTTCTCTTTCTTTAATTCAACCTTATTATCCATATCAGCTTACCCTGCCGTTCTCAACGCAGTACACCTTATCTGCAATACGCATTGTAGACTGTCTGTGTGATACAAGTGCAACAGTTCTTCCCTTGCCTTCTTCTTTTAAAGACTTAAGGATAATAGCCTCATTTAAACTGTCCAGATTACTTGTCGGCTCATCAAGAAGCACGAATGGTGCGTCATGTAAAAATGCTCTGGCAAGTCCGATTCTCTGCTTTTCGCCGCCTGATAACATGTCTCCAAGCTCGCCGACATTAGTGTCGTATCCAGCAGGAAGCTTTGAGATGAAATCATGTACTGATGCCTTTTTGCACGCTTCGATTATCTCCTCGTCCGTTGCATCAAGCTTTGCAATTCTTATATTGTTCTTAATTGTGTCATTAAACAGATGTGTATCCTGTGTCACAAAGCTTTCCATTGAACGAAGATTATCAGTATTAATCTGCTCAACTGATTTGTCTGAAATCGTTATAGTTCCCTTATCCGTACTCCAAAATCTCATAAAAAGCTTAAGAAGTGTTGATTTACCGCTTCCGCTTCTTCCTGAAATTCCGATAATGCTTCCCTTTGGAACAGGAATCGATACATCTGAAAGTATAGTTTCCTCTCCATATGAGAATGTAACATTTTCAGCAGCAGCGCCCTTAAATTCAATGTTCTCACAGCCTGTAACATCCTTGGTAACCGGCTGTTCATCAAGAATATCCAGCACTCTGTTTCCTGCTGCAAATGTGTTCTGCAATGTACTTCCAAGATTAGCAAGAGCAACAACCGGTCCGAAAGAACTCATCATTGCAACTACAGAAACTAATACACCTGCAAAGCTGACAGCACCTTTGCCATATAAAGAGCATGAAACAATTATCATAACAAGGTCTGCCACAAGAATAACCGTATTAGTAACCGCCATGTTAATTCCAGTAAGCGACTTTAACCTGCTCTCATCTTCTGATAAGCTGTCAGTTCTTCTATTCATCTCATCAAGTCTTTCCATGCCGCAGTTATACTGTAAAATCTCTGGAAGACCTCTCAAGCTGTCTAACACAAAGCTGCTTAATTCTCCTGATTTCGTTCTGAATGTAAGTCCTGTATCCTTACTTGCCTTAGATATGTATACAGGCACGAACACGCCTACAGCGATATAAGCCACAAGTGCCACAACCGCAAGCACCGGATTAATGTGTACAAGGAATACGCACATAATAAGACTTACGAAAAATGCAATGATAATCGGAGATATTGTATGTGCATAAAACACCTCAAGAAGTTCAATATCTGAGGTAATAACTGATATAAGGTCGCCCTTGTCCCTTCCCTCTAACTTTGCCGGACAAAGCTTTCTTAATGAAGCAAATACCTTATCTCTTATAAGTGCGAGCAGTTTAAATGCTATGAAATGGTTACACGCCTGCTCTGCGTATCTAAGCACGCCTCTTACAAGTGCGAATATAAGCACACTTGCAAAGATTACTCCTAATGAAAAATGTATCTTAATCCCAAGCACATTTAACACAGCCATTGCCCCGAAAACTGTTATGAATATAGCCATGAGGTGTCCGATTATTCCCATAATTACAGCAATTGTCATGAATCCGGCAAGCGGCTTCACCATTCCGATAAGTCCGCACATTACTGCGAATCCGCTTCTTTTCTTCTTATCCATTACTGTGCACCTCCTAATCCATAGTTTTCAAGACTCATCTGTGCATCCCAGAGCTTGGCATATTCACCGCCAGCCTTGACAAGCTGTTCATGAGTTCCAGACTCAGCAACAACTCCACTGTTCATTACATAGATATTGCCTGCATTAACAACATTTGCAAGTCTGTGTGATATGAGAATGACGCCTTTTTTTCCAGCCAGACTTTCAATCTGCTTCATAATTACATCTTCACTCTCAACATCAATATTAGATGTCGCCTCATCAAATATATAGTAAGGACTGTCATGCAGAAGCGCTCTCGCCAGTGCAAGACGCTGTCTCTGACCACCTGAGAAATTAGATGCGCCCTCATTAAGCTTAGTGTCAAGTCCATCCTCAGCCTTAAGGAAATCACTTAAATTCACCTTAGAAAGAGCATCCCACATCTGGCTGTCAGTTATATCCCCGCCTGCCATTTTAAGGTTATCTCTTACAGTTCCTTTAAAAAGAAAACTCTGATGGCTTATATATGTAATATTCTTAAATATCTCATTCTCAGCTATATCCGAAAGCTCAGTATCACCAACAAGTACATTTCCTTCGTAGCCCTTATTTCTTCCCATAAGAATTGCTGATATTGTTGACTTTCCACAGCCGCTTTCACCAACAAGTGCTGTAAGTGTTCCTTTTGTAAATGTTATATCTGCCCCCTTAACAACCTTTCTTTCCGGATTGTCCTTATATGCAAAACTTAAATTCTTACATACTATTGAAGCATCTGCAGGAAACGCCTTGCCTGCCTGTGAGTCGTTCTCCTCTATGTCAAGCAGTTTGAATATCTTGTCACTTGCAGCCATTCCGTTCATTGCAATATGAAAGAATGAACCAAGCTGTCTCATAGGAATAAAGAAATCCGCAGATAACAGGATTATAAGCAGTGCGCCTGCAACGCTTACATGACCTGCCCTAAGCTGTGTTGCCGCCATAATTACACCAAGTGCTGCTCCGCCATATGCGATTAAATCCATAATAGTTATAGAATTAAGCTGCATTGTAAGCACCTTCATTGTAATCTTACGGAACTTCTCTGACTCTTCATTCATCTGCTTATTCTTGTACTCATCTGCCTTATATATCTTTAAGGTTGTAAGTCCTTCGAGATTCTCTAAAAATGTATCTCCAAGTGCTGTATACTGTCCCCAGTACTTGGAAAGAAGCTTCTTAGCCCATGTCTGCACAACAGCAATTGACACAGGAATAAGAGGTACACATATAAGAAGCACGATTGCTGATGGCACATTTACGAATAAAAGCACAACAAAAAGTGTCAGCGGTGCAAGCATTGCATAGAAAAACTGTGGCAGATATGCACCAAAATATGTCTCAAGCTGGTCACAGCCTTCAACCGCCACCTGTACAACTTCTGATGTCTGTACATTTTCTCTGTAAGCGCTTCCAAGTGAAAGAAGTTTCTTATATATCTTCTCTCTTAAAGTTTTCTTGACTGTCTTAGATGCCAGAAAGCTCATTCTTGATGACACTATTGTGCATATACCACGCACAATTGCTGCAACCGCAACCAATATTGCAGTTCTTATAAGTGTATCTGTGCTGTAACTTCCGTTGTACACAGCTGCAAACAGTGCTGTTATGCCTGACATCATCACAATATTGGCTGCCAGCGAGCACCACTGTGCCACAACATTGCCAGCTATATACTTCTTACTCTCGCTCACAGTACCTATGAGCCTTTTATTAATCATCATATTGATTCTTAACCTTTCTTTAAATAATCAGACTGTAAGAACATATGGCTTTCCGTCAACCTGTGTCACTTTAAGTTTCACGCCATATACCTGTTCTATAAGCTCCGAGGTTATTACATCTGAAGGATTTCCCTTTGCAATTATGTGTCCGTCCTTCATTGCTGCTATCTCATCACTATAATATAATGACTGATTAATATCATGCAACACCATAATTATTGTCATACCGTACTCACGGTTAAGTTTTCTTATAAGCTGTAATATTTCAAGCTGGTATCTTATATCAAGATATGTTGTAGGTTCATCAAGAAACAGAATCTTAGTGTCCTGTGCAAGCGCCATGGCAATCCATACTCTCTGCTTCTGTCCGCCTGAAAGCTCTGCTACAGGCTTGTCTTTATGCTTGTATGTATTAGTTATGTCCAGTGCAAAACGCACCTTTTCCTCATCAAGCTTTGTATCCTTCGATATGCCGAATGTCATATAAGGAGTTCTTCCATACTCCACAAGCTTCTCGACAGTAATATCTGCCGGTGCTGTGTTGTACTGGTGGACTATTGCTACATTTTTCGCATAATCCCTTAATTTCATTGATTCAATATCAGTTCCGGCAAGCTGTATGCTTCCCGCCTGTGGCTTAAGATTCTTGGTACACAGATTAAAAAGTGTTGATTTGCCGCAGCCGTTAGCACCTATAAGTGTAGTTACTTTGCCTTTGGCAAATGTAAGATTCAGTCCGTCAAGAACCTTCTGCTTATCATATGCGAATGACAGGTTATTGATTTCAAATACATTATCAGCCATAATTCTTCTTAGACCTCCTTAACAGTATGATAAAGAATGGTCCGCCAATTACTGACATAATGACTGACGCACTTATCTCATAAGGTGCTGCTATTGTTCTTCCGAGCGTATCTGCACATAACAGCATAAATGCACCAAGTACTATTGAATATGGTACAAGAACTTTATGATTGCTTCCGACAAGCAGCCTTGCAATATGAGGCACTATAAGTCCAAGAAAGCTTATAGGACCTATAACTGCTGTTGATATTGATGCAAGAAGTACTGCAATTACAGACACAATAATTCTGGTTCTAGTCACATTTACACCAATAGAACGCGCCGTCTTATCCTCAAGTGCAAGGAGATTGCACTGTCCAAGTACGAACAGGCTTGCGACAAGTCCGATTACTGTGTATACAAGAAGTATTCTCACATCGCTCCATGTCTTCATTGTAATATTCGCATTGACTATACTTGCTACCCCTGAATAATTGCTTCCTGTGCTGCTGTTAAATGCGCTCATAAGTCCTGTAAACATTGCATTAACCGCAACTCCGACAAGAATTATCCTGAGTGGTGAAAGACCACCTTTCCATGACAATCCGTACACAAGCAGGAACGCTGCCATTCCTCCGATAAATGCAAGTACCGGAGTATAGAAATATAACGCCGGAACAAATGCTGTTATAAGAACCGCAACAAAGCTTGCTCCTGAGCTGACTCCGATTATTCCAGGGTCTGCAAGAGGATTCTTCATAACCGCCTGCAGAAGCACACCTGAAACTGCAGTTGCCGCACCTCCAAGCATGGCAACTATTATTCTTGGAAAACGCAGGTCGTAAACAGTTGCAACCTGCGGATCATATGCAATAAAAAGCCCTTTAAACAACTGAACGGGTGTAACCTTGAGGCTTCCGGTATTCACTGCATACAGGAATACCACAAGAAGTGCCGCAAGAGTCACAATCCATGCAATAATGCCTTTTCCCTTCTTCATATCTTTCTCCTTTAATCAGCATACAGTAATGGCTGTAATTCCTCCAATGCCTCTGGATAGTTGAACTTGGCACTCATACCGAACTTATCATAAGACAAGTCATATACTCTGCCTTCCTGTACTGCCTTAAAATGCTTCCATATATCATTCTGTGAGAATTCATCTGCAAACATTTTCTTAACATCATCTGGAAGTGCATGTGCTGCGCGGAGTATTATGTCAGGCTCTTTAGTCTTCATATCCTCCGTGTTGGCATTCAGGAATTCCTGACCATCTCCATCACCATATACGTTAATTCCGCCTGCAAGCTTCACAAGGCTTCCTACATAGCTGCTTTCAGTTGCAACAATATAAGAACCCGGAAGTCCCATAAGTACAAGCACTCTCGGACTTTCTTTGCCTTCGTTCTTTTTCTTGTAATCTTCTATAAATGTGTTGTATTCAGCAACTAGTTTCTCAGCTTCCTCCTGCTTTCCGAACTTTTCTCCAAGACCTTCGATTGAAGCATACATTCCTTCAACACTTTTAAGATTGAGGAACAATGATTTAACTCCTATTGCTGCATACTTTGGCTGTAAGTCACTCTGCAGGCTGTTTGGTGAAAGCACATAATCAGGATTAAGTGACTTAATGACCTCCATATCAGGACTCATGGCAAGTCCTACCTGTGTTACATCTTTATATCTGTCTGGAAGTGTACCTGATGTCTGACATACACCAACAAGCTCGATTCCCAGACGGTCACATATATCTGCAACTGATGGAGATGTAGCAACTATTCTGCTTTCCTGTGATGTATCACCGCCTGCTGACTGTTCAGGGTGCTGGTCAACACACCCTGTCGCAGTAACAAGAACCACACCTGTCAGCATGACTGATAATATCTTCTTTAATATTCTCATAATAGCTCCATTTATTTTCTCTTCTTATATATAAAGTAACCTGCAGCACCACCGGCAGCCAGAACAACAACTACAACCGCAATTATAACAGGTGCTTTTGATGTTCCTTTGCTCTTAACATTTTCTTCAGACGCTGTTGTTACCTTATTGCCTGACTCATCGTATTCGGCAAGACCAGATACACCTGATGACTTGGTAACATTTTCACTGCTCTTTAATTCTGTTGATGGCTGTGCAGTGCTTTCCTGTGCTGTACTCTCCTGTGTCTGCTCCTCTGTTGTACCTGCAGCTTCTCCTGCAGCATTTTCCTGTCCTGCTTCTGTTCTGTTATCTGTATATGATTCCCCTGAACCATTATTTTCAGGTGCAGCAGCCGGCTTGTCTACTGTAATACTTGTAATGAAATCTGCTGAGCCTTCTGAAAGATTAGAAACTGTAATGTAGAATATTACATTTCTGCCCATTGCAATTACATTCATGCTGCATCGTATAACTGAATTCTCGCTGTTCACTCTCATTCTGTAATCAGCAGTATTATTAGTATAGTCCTCCTGCATAAGTGTCGCAGATACAGGTGTTCCGTCTACCTGAAACTGAGGATCTCTTATATTATCCATAAGCTGGAGTCTTATTGTTACAAATGTATTGCCTGAGCTGTCAACTTCAACAAGTGCCTGTCTGTAAGTCGCACTTTCTGTCATTGACTGTCCAAGAACTGCCGAGCCATCTCCACCTGAATCCTCAATAACTCCTGTCTGCGGATTTCTGTAATGAGGTGTCGCAGTTGCAACATATATTCCATTATCTGCGGCATATGCTGACATAGCAGTAATGCCCGCCATTGATACGGCGAGCACCACTACCATTCCACATAATGCCTTAAATACCTTTAATGCATTACGCTTCATTATTTATTCTCCTCTTAATTTTCTTCTTTTACCAGCAACTGTAACAGCGCCTGCTCCTAAAGAAATGCCAAGTAACATTATCCATAATACGAAGTTGTTAGAATCACCTGTCTTGACATTAGAACCTGCTATCATAGCTGTATTCTCGCTGTCAGTAATTGTGCTTCCTTTCTCAACGAGTGCATATGTACTGAAGCTCTTAGTTACTACCTTGTAGTATCCGTCTTCTACAACACCCTTAACAAGTGTCTTAGTTCCGTCCTCATTGATTCTGTAAAGAACAAGATTATTAACATCGTATCCTTCTGGAATTGGATAGTACACTGTAACTGTTCCGTTAGGCTGTACTTCCTGTCCCTGTGCATTAACAAAATGTACTTCATAAAGTCTGAATTTCTTACCAACCTCTGTAAGAGAATTAACTGCCTTATTATATACATCTCCTGATGTTATTGGAGTAACAACAAGCTGAACACCTTCTTCAAATACGCCCTTATCAGCATGAACCTTAACACCTGTAGCTGAATCTGTCACATCAACTGCTGGTGACTGCTCTACTGGGTCCTGTGGCTTAAAGCTGTCATCATCTTCTGTTGTCTTCTTAAGAGATGTCCAGTCAAGTTTCATAAGAACGTCCTGATCTCCATTACCTTCTGCTATTGCTTCCATGATTGGAACAAATACATGAAGTGGAACATATCCATCTGCGTCTGCAATTGCCTGCTTAACAAGCTTAATTCTTACGATATCTGGATATAATGAGTTCTTATCATTATACTGGTCAATAACATCGTTGCCATCAGTATCTTTCTGCGTTGAAAGCACTTCTGCTGCCTCAAGAGTTCCCTCTATTGTTCCATTCTGTCCATATACATATCCATCTGTGTAGTAACTGAGATTCTTTAAATATCCAAAACGGTTCTCAATAGTAATTCCTCTGAAATCAAGTGTTATATAATATTCACCATTCTTAACTTCAAGCTTAACAGTATGATTAATTGCATTATCAGCCATTGACTTGTTAGCTCTGTCCATCTTAATCATATCTGCATATATTGAATATACACCATCTTCAAGATTATTCTTATCAAGCTGTGATGCATCACCGCTGTTATTAAATATTGTAATTGCTGACTTTAATGCCTTGGCAGCCAGATCAACCTCTGACTGGAGAGCATTCTGATTATCCATAACAGCCTTTGCATCTGCAATTGCCTCTGTAAGTGCATTCCATGCAGCATCTGTATGATTTCCCTTCTCAATTGCAGAAGCCTCATCAATTACGCTCTTGAGTGCTGTCTTATCTGCAAGCTTCTTTTCATCAATAACAAGACCAATGATAGCACTGTTAAGTGCTGCTAATGCCTCATCAACTTCTTCCTGTGAAGCAAGCTTGTCCTCTGATACCTTCTGTGCAGCCTCTAATGCCTTAGTAAGTGCAGAATATGTATCATCAGTATAAATGTTGTGTTTATCTGTTATTTCAAGTGCCTGATTAATTGCAATGTTAAGGTCTGTTGTATCTACAGATGGAAGTGTGTCTGTGATATCAATTATAGAATTCAAATCAAACACTACATCACACTGTGGATAATATCCCATAGGTACTACATATGGACTTAACACAAATCCATTCTTTAAATCATTAAGTTTAACGCGATATGTTGCAGTATCCTTTATACCATCCTTTTCTATAAGTTCGGCATCAAGTCTGTTATTATTCTCATCATAATAATCCATATCACTGATATAGCTTGACTGTGTTGTAGTTACATTTACTTCATACTTTCCATCCTTATATCTTACTGTTGCATTATCAAGGAAATAAGCACTTGACATAGAAAGTACTGTCTGACCTGATTTATATAATTTGTAATTAATCTTATATGTATGTCCATCTTCTAATTCATCAGGTGATATTGTATTACCAGCAAATAATGTTATTGTATATGTTACTTCTTTTGAAAGGTCAAATGAGTTAGAGAAGTCATTTTTACAAGTTAATACAACTTCATTATTACCTTTTACAAGATTATCAATGACTATATCTTCACCACTCTTATACTCTTTTCCGTTATATACTATCGTTGTATCAGGAAGTATTGTCTCAGGCTTTAATGTTACTGATGTAGCCTCTGGATTAAGCATTGCAAATACTTCTCTTGACTGTGTAATTCCCTTAGCAAGAACACCTTCATTACTGTTAAGATTAGTAAGTCCTGCATAACTGTATTCGTCTGGGAAGAACTGAAGATATCCGACGCTATAATCAATTCCACTTCCACCATTAGACTTTATTATCTGTTCTGCTTTGTCTACTGCTGTCTTAGTATCCTTATATCTTTCATCAACAACATAATTACCTGTTGATTCATCTGTCTGTACTGGTATGTAATTCCCTAATGATAATGTTTTAAGTTTTGCAAGATTATCAAATGTATCTTTTGCAATCTCTGCATAATAATTATTCTGAAGCTTTAATGTTGTGATACTTGTCATATTAGATACCACATCACTTGGGAAGTCTGTAAAATTATTATTTTCCAGATTCAGTGTTGTAACATTATTAAGCTTTGAATAATCTCCACCTGCAAATTCAGATATTTTATTATTATTTAAGTTAAGCTGTGTTACATTAGCTGGCAGTTTATCTGCTTCTGGCACTGCCTCAATATCACAATAAGTAAGACTTACCTTTGTAAGATTGTCCAATCCACTCCATTCAATTGACTTATAATCAATATTATTACTCTGTGTGATACTTAATGACTCTATACCTTTCATCTTATTAATTGTTTCAGGATACTTGGTAGCACCTTCAATATTAACTGTCTTAACTGTTGTATTTCCTATGAAAGAATCAGGTATTGTACTGAAATCACCTCTAAGAGCTATGCTTGCCAAGTTAGGTGCTTCTCCAAGTGTATCAGGTATCATTGACTGATAACCGGCTGTCATTCCAAATGATGTTACATTAGCAGCATTCTTATCAATACCAGTTACTTTTACATTACTGCCACCATTATAATTTGAAATAGATATTGTAACTTTTGGTGCTGTTATTTCACCAACCTTTTCAAAATTAAATTCAGCATTATCTTTAGGATTAGTAACTGCTAATGTTAATCCCATTTTATATGTTGTTGAAATATCAGATGGTACTGAATGTTTACCTGATGCTGATGACCAGCCAAAACTTCTTAACACATTACACTTATCAATTCCTGTTGGAACAACATCTTTATCACTATAATATAATCGCAATGTTGTTAATTTAGTCTGTGCAGATACATCAGGAAATCTTCCATCTCTTGTCTGTGAAATTGATAATGATGTTAAATTTGTAAGCTTAGATACATCTACTAATGTTGTAAGATTCTCTGATATTAATGTTAATGTTTTCAGTGATGTTAATTCACTTATTCCATCTGGAACAGTCTCATATGTTCCATCTAAGCTAAGACTTGTAAGATTCTTAGCAAATTCAACTCCGGATGCATCTTTAACATTGCTAATATTTATTGTCTTTACTTTTTCCATATCAGCCTTAGTAACAACATAACTGTCAAATTCATCTGTCTTACCGATTGCCTTGCAGACTGCATACTGTAAAGATGGATCCTTGATTCCTGCAGATTCTTCAGAATCAGAAGTTGGAACACCTGCCATTGTAAACTTTAATGTATATTCCTCTTTCTGACCTCCCATATGCATTACTTCTACTGGATAACTATATTCTCCTGGCGCTAAATCACTAAACACAATATTATTCATATCTGTTGTAAGTTCATTTAATGCATCAATTGCAAGAACTGTGAATTTTTCATCACCTATTGTTACCTTTGTTGAATTAGCTGTAGTATAACCACTCATTCCAAAAGTAACATCGCCTGAAACTGTACCAAGATTAATTTCTCTAGTCTCCTGATTTATCTCTGCATACTTAAAGTTAGAATATGAAGCTGCTGCTATTCCATTAGCACAATAATATGCTGCATAAGGTATAGCAAGACTTTTCTGATTAGAATAATCAACCTTAATTGTCTCTGGCAAACTCATAAGCTGTGTTACCCAGCTTCCATCTCTTTCATCCCAGAACATATAGTTATTAGAAAGATTAATTTCTTCAAGCTGAGTCATCTTGGTTGTATTAACAGTTCCAAAACTATTAAGACGGTTATTAGATAAATCCAGTGTCTTAATCTTCATCCATCCACCATACATTGTATATATTCCAAACAATCCTGTCAGATCATTGTTAGAAAGATTAACATTTTCAAGATTTGGAAGCATCATCAGTGTCATAGATAAACAATCATCTGGAACCTTTAAACTGGCATTTAAACTTGAATTATCTCCTAATCTACAATTACTTAAGTTAAGATCTTTAAGCTTTGTCAATGAAGCTAATAATTCAATGCTCTTTCCAAACTTCTTTGTTTCTCTTAAACTGTCATCAATCAGATTTCCACTCAAATCTAATTTTTCAATGTTAACAGCCTTATCGATTCCTGTTAAATCTGTAATTCCTGCATTCTCTGCTACTAATTCAGTAAGACCAGCCATCTCATCTTCTGTGATAGCTACTCCTTCTGTATATTCCTTATTAAGTGCATTGCAGATTGCTTTTCGTAAATTCTCATCAACAATCTGAACTTCATCTGTTCCTGCTGCTTTAGCTTTCATGCTGAACGCACTCAAGTTCACCAAACCGATAACAAGTGTAAGCACCATCAACAATGCTGTTGCCTGTTTCAGCTTGTTAAGTTTTAATAACTTTTTCATCGTTTTCCTCCCATGTTGTTTATTTAACACGAAGCTAACATTTATTAGTTGATGCTAACCTCTGTATCGATTGTGAGTTTATCATCTGATTAATTACTATTCAAGCTGTTTTTCCGTGCATTTTTGCACAAACTTTTTGCTATATTGCAGATTTGATTAGCACAAACTAACTTAAACATGCTATTTTACTGGGTTTAATGCTATTGGTGCATTTTTGCACAACATTTTTATCACTGCATAAAAAAGCAATGCCAGAATCCATCTTCCAGCATTGCTCTGTATCTTAGATATTCAATTTTGCTTTAATCTTTTCTATGTCATAATCCGGTGCTGACGCTACTACTGCATCATAGAGTGGCTTGATGTCTGCCTCTTCTTCCTCTAACTCAGATGCTATTGTTGGAAATGGCTTGGTTTTTTTCACTTTCTTAATAATCATAGTGATTTTGGTTATTATTTCACCTTTCTCGATTCCTTCTTGTATCCCTTCTTTTATTCCCTCTGCAACTCCCTCCTCGCGGGCTTCATCAGCTAAT
>CAVBPJ010000015.1:0-39966 GCA_963597265.1 Evtepia sp.
GATATAAAGATATAATAACACCCCATCTGATATAAAACAATTAATTATCTGTGAAATTAAAAATATGAGTTTCCAAAAGGCGACTAATAAGCTATAATATTATTAATATTTACGGAGAGTCAGAGTAATGTTTTGAGAAGGGGCAAGGGCATAAGTATGGGGCTTCAAGGCATAACAGAGAGTGAAACATTTATTAATAAAGGACAGTCTTCATATGAAGTGGTTCAGAAGATTCTTGATAATATAGATTCTGGAATTGTTGTCTGTGCAATGGATTCAGGGGATGTTCTTTTTGAAAACAGAATTGCGGCTAAAGTTCCGGCAATTCACCAGACAATCATGGATTGTATTAAGGACGTTCTTGCAGGTGATGATGTGAAGAACAGAATTGGAACACCGATGGAACGCTATAACACGGAATCCGGCCTGTGGTTTGAGGTGAAGTTCTCACAGCTGGTGTGGATTAACGGAATTAATGCAATTGCTGCATCGGCAGCAGATATTACGCAGAAGAAAAAGAATCAGCAGAAGATAGAGTATCAGGCTCATAATGATTTTCTTACTGGTTTATACAACAGAATGAAATGCGAAGTTGATCTGCGGAAAGTAATAAGAGAAGCGGAACAGACAGGTAATAAGGGAGCTGTGTTATTCATAGATCTTGATGATTTCAAACATATCAACGACGGACTTGGACATCAGTATGGAGATATTCTGTTACAGCAGATAGCAGCGGGACTTACGGGTATTCCTGGACTTCGCGGTCATTGTTACCGAATGGGCGGAGATGAATTTGTAATAATAGTTGAACCAGAACTTTTTGGAGATATGGACAAGATTATTACTAATATAACGTCACTGTTTAATAAACCATGGTATCTTATGGAAACAGAGTATTTCTGTACGATGAGTATGGGAATTGCTTTTTTTCCTGATAATAGTGTGGATGTACATGAGATAACAAGAATGGCAGATGTTGCAATGTACGCAGCCAAGCGTTCAGGAAAGAACGGATACGCATATTATAGCAGCGAAGTAGAGAGTGCAACTGCCAAGAGACTGGATATTGAGAATAACATGAGACAGGCGGTTTCTACAGGAATAGATGAATTCGTGGTATTCTATCAGCCGGTTGTGGATGTTAATACGCAGCGGTGTACATCATGCGAAGCACTGGTAAGATGGGACAGCAAGGCATTAGGTTTTATGGGACCTGGAGAGTTTATTCCGCTTGCAGAATATCTTGGACTGATTACATCAATTGGTGATTATGTTCTTGAGGAAGCATGCAGACGCTGTAAGTTATGGAATGATAATGGGTATCCGGATTTCTATATTAATGTTAATCTGTCAGTTGTACAGCTTTTACAGAAAGATGTTGTTGAGAATATTAAGAAGATTCTTGAGAAAACAGGAGTTAATCCCAAGAATATTGTGCTTGAGATAACAGAATCATTTGCAATTAATGATATGCAGAGAGTGATGGAGATTATCACAGGTCTTAAGGAATTAGGACCTAGAATTGCACTTGATGATTTCGGTACAGGATATTCGTCACTTAACTATATAAAACAGCTTCCGCTTGATATCATTAAGGTTGATAAGACATTTATAGATGATATTGTGGAAGATGATTATGCACAGGCATTTGTAAAGCTTATTGTTGATCTTTCGAAGACTATCGGAACGAAGATAGTTGTTGAGGGAGTTGAACATAAGGAGCAGTTTGAACTGCTTAAAAGACTTGGCGTGGATTATATACAGGGTTATTATTTTGGAAAACCTGTACCGGCTAATGTCTTTGAAGAGAATAACTTAGAGGGGAGATTGGGCGAATGAACATATTGATTAAACAAGGCAGAGTACTTGACCCTGCAAGTAAAACAGACAAAGTTATGGATGTACTTATCAAAGACGGATTTGTTGCAGCCATGGAGGAGAACATTGACGAATCACAGGCAGATGATGTAATTGATGCATCTGGATGCATGGTTATGCCGGGACTTGTTGATCTGAATGCACATTTCAGAGAACCTGGACTTGAACATAAGGAAACTATAAGAACAGGTTCAAGAGCTGCGGCAAGAGGCGGATACACAACTGTGTGCATGATGCCTAATACGAAACCTGTAATTGATAATGTTGACATGTTACAGTATGTAACTGATAAGGCAGAAGAGGTTACTGACCTTAATCTGTATACAATAGCAGCCATGACAGCAGGTCAGGAGGGTGAATACCTTACTGATTTCGAGGCACTTAAGGATGCAGGAGCTATTGCAGTGAGCGATAATGGTGGAACTATCATGAATGCAAGAACTGCCAGACAGGCTATGAGACAGGCTGCAGAAGTTGATATTCCTGTATTTGCACACTGTGAGGATACTAACCTTGCAGCAAGAGGCGTAATGAATGCCGGAGAGAGAGCCAAGGAACTGGGACTTTTCGGAATAATGGATGCAGTTGAAGATGTTATTGTTGCAAGAGATATTCTTCTTGCCAAGAATACAGGAGCAAAGCTTCATATAAGCCATGTATCTAATAAGGAGTCTGTATTCATTATTAAGACAGCCAAAGAACAGGGAATTAATGTGACAGCAGAGGTTGCACCACATCATTTTACTCTTACTGAAGATGCGGTTAATGGAGATGATGCGAACTTTAAGATTAATCCTCCATTAAGAAGAGCAGATGATGTTAAGGCAATTAAGGAGGCACTTGCTTCTGGTGTGATTGATGTTATTGCAACTGATCATGCACCACACCATCCGACTGAGAAAGCAAGATCTTTTGACGAAGCTCCATTCGGAGTTGTAGGTCTTGAGACAGCAATTCCTGTTACTATTACTGAACTCGTAAGAACAGGCATACTTACTCCATTACAGATGGTAGAGAAAATGAGTTACAATCCGGCTAAGATTATTGGAATTGACAGAGGTGTATTAGCACCGGGAAAGGTAGCTGATATCGCAGTTGTTAATCCTACAGAGGAGTACGACATTGACAGCAGCAGATTTGCTTCAAAGGGAAAGAATACTCCATTTGAAGGGAAGCATGTGTATGGAAAAGTGTTATATACACTTGTTAATGGAAGGGTTGTTTACTCAGATCATAATGGAACTGAAATTCTTATTGAAAGAGAAGTTCCAAAGTTGTAAAATAAAGTGATTTTGCGTATGAATTAAGGAGGCTAAAGAAGGATTTTATGATTAAGAAGCTTGTTGATAAGATTGTAGAGACTAATGCACCTATAGTTGTTGGACTTGATCCGATGATGAAGTATCTTCCAAAGCATCTTGCTGATGCTGCATTTGAGCAGTATGGTGAGACACTCGAGGGAGCTGCAGAGGCTATATGGCAGTATAACAAAGGTATTATAGATAATATATATGACATTGTTCCTGCTGTTAAACCACAGATTGCAATGTATGAGCAGTTTGGTATTGAAGGACTTAAGGCATTCAAGAAAACAGTTGATTACTGCCACGAGAAAGGCATGATTGTTATCGGCGATGTTAAGAGAGGTGATATCGGTTCAACTTCTGAAGCCTATGCTGTAGCACATCTTGGAAAGGTTACTGTAGGTTCTAAGGCTATTACACCTTTTGATGAAGATTTTGCAACTGTTAATCCATATCTTGGTTCTGACGGTATCAATCCATTTATCAAGGTATGCAACGAGCAGGACAGAGGTATATTTATACTTGTTAAGACTTCTAATCCTTCAAGCGGGGAATTCCAGGACCAGCTTATTAACGGAAGACCTTTATATGAATTAGTTGGTGAGAAGGTTAATGAGTGGGGAGCTTCAAGCATGGATGGAGATTACAGCAATGTTGGTGCTGTTGTCGGAGCTACTTATCCAGAGATGGGAAGAGTATTAAGAAAGGTTATGCCTAAGGCTTATATCCTTGTACCAGGATATGGTGCACAGGGTGGACAGGGTAAGGATCTTGTTGATTTCTTCAATCCTGACGGACTTGGCGCTATCGTAAACAGCTCAAGAGGAATCATTGCTGCATATACTAAGGAGCAGTATGCTAAGTTTGGCGAGAAGAATTTCGGAGAAGCTTCAAGACAGGCAGCTCTTGATATGATTGCTGATATCAACGGCGCACTTGGCAAGTAATTGTTAATTACACACAATTTAATAATGGAGATTATTATGGCGTATAGAGAAAATGCGAAGATTCTTAAGGCAGATTGTCTTGCTGACGGAGTCTATGAAATATGGTTTGAAACAAAGGATATTGCTGCAGCTTCCAAGGCAGGACAGTTTATATCAGTATATTCTAATGACGGTTCAAGATTGTTACCAAGACCTATCAGTATATGTAAGGTTGAGAACAATAAGTTAAGAATTGTATTCAGAGTTGCCGGAAAGGGAACTGAAGAGTTTTCTAAGATGAGTGCAGGAGAATACCTTGATATTCAGGGACCTCTTGGTAACGGATATGATTTAGAAAAGATTGCTGCTGAACTTAAGGCAGATGGAAGAAGCTTTGATAAGGCAGTTCTTTTCGGTGGCGGAATTGGTGTTCCTCCAATGCTTGAGCTTGCAAGAAGATTAGACTGTCATAAGAATGTTGTGGTTGGTTACAGAAACAGCCAGACTTTCCTTAAGGAAGATTTTGAGGCGGTTGCTGATACTGATGTATATATTGCAACTGAAGATGGAAGCGTTGGAACTAAGGGTAATGTATTAGATGCTGTAAAACAGGAAAATGTTGAGGCAGATGTTATATTTGCATGTGGACCTACTCCTATGCTTCGTGCAATTAAGGCATATGCACTTGAGAACGATATTCCTTGCTATGTATCATTAGAAGAGAAGATGGCATGCGGAATCGGTGCATGTCTTGCATGTGTATGTA
The DNA here is from genome assembly GCA_963597265.1 of Evtepia sp. Lineage (GTDB taxonomy): Bacteria > Bacillota > Clostridia > Lachnospirales > Lachnospiraceae > Lachnospira. The sequence continues at coordinate 4,875 of CAVBPJ010000015.1, forward strand.
AGTCAACTGAGATTGATGACCATTCACAGGTTAAGAATAAGAGAGTCTGTAAGGAAGGACCAGTATTTAATGTTAAGGAGGTAGAACTGTAATGAGCGATATTAATATGTCAGTCAATATTGCAGGAGTTGAATTAAAGAATCCTGTAACAGTTGCTTCCGGAACATTTGGCTCAGGTATGGAGTACGGAGAGTATGTTGACCTTAACAGACTTGGTGCTGTAACAACCAAGGGTGTTGCTAATATTCCATGGCCGGGCAATCCTACACCAAGAATTGCTGAGACTTACGGCGGAATGATGAATGCCATCGGATTACAGAATCCGGGACTTGATACATTTGTAAAAAGAGATATTCCATTTCTTAAACAGTATGATACTAAGATTATTGTTAATGTTTGTGGAAAATCTGAGGCAGATTATGTAGATGCTGTTGAAAAGCTTGGTGAACAGCCGGTTGACCTTCTTGAAATCAACATCTCATGCCCTAATGTTAAAGAGGGCGGAATTGCTTTCGGACAGGTTCCAGCTTCTGCAGAGGCTATTACTAAAGCGGTTAAGAAGGTCGCAAAGCAGCCTGTTATTATGAAGTTAAGCCCTAATGTTACTGATATCACAGAGATGGCAAAGGCTGTAGAGGCCGGTGGTGCTGACGCAGTTTCTCTTATCAATACTCTTACAGGTATGAAGATTGATGTGAATAGAAGAACATTTGCAGTAGCTAACAAGACTGCAGGTGTGTCAGGACCTGCAATTCACCCAATCGCAGTAAGAATGGTTTATCAGGTTGCCAATGCGATTAATCTTCCTATTATCGGAATGGGTGGAATCAGAACAGCAGAGGATGCTCTTGAGATGATTATGGTTGGCGCAAGTGCAGTTGCTGTCGGAACAGCGAATTTTAATGATCCATATACAACTATTAAGGTTATTGACGGAATCAAGGAGTATATGGAGAAGAATAATGTGGCAGATATTAAGGAACTTATAGGCTGTGTCAGATAGAAAATTTTTACAAGCTATACATTAGATATAGATATATCTTTTACATTCATATGGTAGGATAACTCCAGATTATAACACTGGGGAGGGGATACCATGAATGGATATATTCTGTTGGAGATAGTGATTCTTGTGTATAGCATAGTTCTTGGAATAATGCATATAGCAGGCATTAATATTGAAGGAATATCTGTGGCGGCATGGTTTTATAAGTACAAGGCAGATGACGAAAATGCATTGGCTTTATATCATAAGATTATGTTAAAGAGATGCATAATTGTTGCAGTGATTGATATGATTGCACTGGGAATAGTGCTTCTTGGACATTGGCAGATTTCATTAGTTGTAATATTTGCCGGAGTAATGGCAGCAGCCATTATGGGAATTAAAGACAGGGATAAATTCTAAAAAAGACATGACAGTCATTGGTTAAGATGATTGCCATGTCTTTTTGACTATAATGTAATATTTATAATGTTGCTGCGATATCTTCTGCAATCTGTTCAGGAGTAAGGTGGTTGTCCTTTAATACTTCTGCGACATCGTATCTGTCGATAAATTCTTTCTTAATACCGAAGTTTAATACCTTCATATCAGATGCACCATAGAATGCTGCAATCTTGGCACCAAAGCCGCCTTCAAGGTAGCCGTCCTCAAGAGTTGCAACTACTGTATGGTCTTTCTTTAATTCATTAAGAGTGTCTGCGTCAATACCTGAGATATAGTAAGGATTGATAACAGTTGCGTCAATTCCGTGTGAAGCCTTAAGAATATCAGCAGCCTTAACAGCAGTTTCATAGAAAGTTCCAAGTCCGAGGATAGCAACTCTGCTTCCCTTCATGGTAATCTCATAAGTATCAAGCTTGCTGAAATCTTTAGTTACAGGTACACCAGTTGAAATCATGCTGCCGCCCGGAACTTTAATAGCAACAGGGTAGTCATTCTGAGATAAAGACCAGTCAAGCATTGCAATATAATCTTCCTTAGTAACAGGTGCAAGATATACAAGTCCCGGAATGCTGTTGAGCATAGGAATATCCTGAAGTCCAAGATGTGTAACATCATTCATTCCGTACACAGAACCTGCAAATACTGTAAATGTCACAGCATTGCCATTGATACATACATCCTGAGTAATCTGGTCGTATGTTCTCTGTATAAATGAGCTGTAAACGCCAAATACAGGCTTTCCGCCGTTAGCAGCGATACCAGAAGCTAATGCAACAGCAGTTTCCTCTGCGATACCAACATCAACAAACTGTTTTCCGGCTTTAGCTCTCATGTCAGCAGTAAATCCCATAACAGTAGGAGTTCCAGCTGTGATTGCAACAACACTCTTATCCTCGTCCATCTTCTTTAAAAGATATTCTAAAGAAGCGTCAGAGAAATCAGGCTCTCCACCCTTGAAAAGAGATTCACCGGTTGCAATATCAAAAGGCATATGCCAGTGCCATTCTTCCTTATTCTGTTCAGCAGGTGCATAACCCTTGCCTTTAAGAGTGTTAATGTGGACAACAACTGCCTTTTTAGTATCTTTAACTTTTTCAAATGCTTCAATTAAAGAAGCGATATCGTTACCCTTGTCAACATAGATGTAATCAAGGTTCATTGCTTTGAAAAGATTACATTCAGCCTGTCCATTTGTTTCGCGAAGAAGCTTTAAGTTAGCATAAAGACCACCGTGATTCTCAGCAATAGACATATCATTATCGTTAGCAACAATAATCATGTTGCCATCTAATTCAGAAGCGAAATCAAGACCTTCCAAAGCCTCGCCTCCGCTTAAAGAACCATCACCTATAACAGCGATTACATTACCATCTTCACCGTTTAAATCTCTTGCTTTGGCAAGACCGCAGGCAAGACTTATAGAAGTTGAAGTGTGACCTACAGTGAAGAAGTCATGTTCGCTTTCGTCTGGATTAGTGTATCCTGACACATCATCATAATGCTCCTCATAAAGATATGCGTCTTTTCTTCCAGTGAGCATTTTGTGAGGATAGCACTGGTGTGATACATCAAATACGATTTTATCTTTAGGCGAATCAAATACATAATGCATGGCGATGATTGCTTCTACCATACCGAAGTTAGGACCAAAATGTCCGCCGTGTTTGCTGGCTCTTGTAAGAAGGGCATGACGCATTTCTTCTGCAAGGACATTAAGCTGCATGATGTTTAATTTCTTCACATCAGCAGGACTGTTAATATTCTCAATATACATGTTTTCTGATACTCCTTATCTTTGATTTTAATACATTTTATATGATAGCACCTAAAGTTAGGTTTAGGTCAAGAGCTAAAACCTACTAATTGAATGTTTAAAATAAATTTAGTGGGTTGTTTTAGTGCATATTCAATATTGTTGGCAGTGGAAAGACATACTATTCAGGTGAAAAGTGTGTTTATAGTAGGTCTTATAAGTATAAAATTCATGCTTATTCCACTGGAAAGCAGATAAAAGACCTACTAAAGAGAAGCATTTTAACAGATTAGTAGGTGAGTAGGTGGGGAGAGCGGAACGAGAATGCCTGAAACAACCTACTAAATCATGAGCCTGATAATGGTTAGTGGGTTTTAGGATTTCTGGATACCAGATAATCAGGAAAAGCATACATAGGATTTTGATATGTAGATTTTAATATGCAGATTTAATGTTCCAAAGACGCATTGAAACGGGAAAACATTTATGATAGAATAAAAATCAATATTGAATATGAAGCAGCACCGCCGGGCAGCGGGGCTGAATAAGGAGGATACAATGGAGCAGTATAAGCAGGAATTTATAGATTTCATGGTAGAGAGTGATGTGTTAAAGTTTGGAGATTTTACTTTAAAGAGTGGAAGAAAGTCACCTTTCTTCATGAACGCAGGTGCATATGTTACAGGAACACAGCTTGCAAGACTTGGTGAGTACTATGCAAAGGCTATTCATGAAACATATGGTGATGATTTTGATGTACTGTTCGGACCAGCATATAAGGGAATTCCAATCAGCGTAGTAACAGCAGTTGCTTATGCAAAGCTTTATGGAAAGGAAGTAAGATACTGCTCAGACCGTAAGGAAGAGAAGGATCATGGCGCTGATAAAGGAGGATTCCTTGGAAGCAAGTTAAAAGATGGCGACAGAGTCATTATGATAGAAGATGTAACAACATCTGGTAAGTCAATGGAAGAGACAGTTCCTAAGGTAAGAGGAGCAGCAGATGTTACAATCGTAGGTCTTATGGTTTCACTTAACCGTATGGAAGTAGGACTTGGCGGAAAGGTTAGCGCACTTGAGGAGATTAAGGAAAGATACGGTTTCCCAACAAGCGCAATTGTTTCTATGGCAGATGTTGTAGAGCACCTTTACAATAAAGAGTGCGAGGGCAAGGTAGTTATTGATGATGCTCTCAAGGCAGCAATTGACAAATATTATGCAGAATATGGTGTTAAGAACGCATAAAACAGATGTTGAATGACTGATGTTAATGGAGGGTTAATTATGGAAGAGAATCTTTATAAGAAATTAAAGTCAGTAGGAGCTTCTAATCTTGTATTTGGTATCCTGATAATACTCTTTGGTATCGGTGCAGGTGTAATGATGATTATTAATGGTGCAAGACTTCTTGCACACAGATCAGATAGCTTATTCTAGTGAAGGGGAACTGCCTGGTGGGTTAATTATGCCTGCCGGGCAGATTTGTTATGAAAAAGAAACATTATGTAACGCTTATAAAATGGGCGCTTTTTGTTATATATATGATTCTGCTCTTTTATGTAGTCTTTTTCGCAGAAGGAATGGGAAGGGCAGAGATAGCCAGCGGTTACAAATATAATCTTACATTGTTCAGGGAAATCAGGCGCTATTGGCGTTATCTTGGACATTTTGACTCGCTTGGCTGGATAGCATTTCTTAATATTATTGGCAATGTGCTGGCATTCATACCATTTGGCATATTCATTCCATGGCTTTCCAATGGAAGAATTAATGTATTAGCTACATTTGCATATGGATTCGCACTGTCGCTTACAATAGAAACAGTACAGCTTATATGCAAGGTCGGCTGTTTTGATGTCGATGACCTTGTGCTTAATGTACTGGGCGCATTGTGCGGCTATGTGGTATATAAGATAGCATATGGAATAGTTAAAATGTTTAATAAAAAGGACAGGTGAAATAATGAAACTTTTTAATAAATATAAGTTCTCAGATAAAAGTCAGGCACTTGGTGGTTTGATATCGACTGCGATGGGAATACTGTCATTGCTTTCATTAGGCTATGGAGTGTATCTGTCTTTTAAAGCGGCAGGAGAAGGCGGCTTAAGAGTAGGAAGTCTTGGAATATTAAGCCTTATCCTTGCAGTAATCGGAACAGTAATCGGACTTCTCAGTTTCAAAGAAGATAATAAATTCTATGGGACTTCGAGATTTGGTTCAATGCTGTGTGGAGTAATAGCAGTATTTATGATAGCAGTATTCCTGATGGGAATATAATTCTTATCAGGGCAGAAGGAGATTGGAATTGTTTAATGATAATGTAGAAGAGCGTTTCGGGCTTGCAATAGAAAGAATTAAAGAGATAGCAGAAGAACCGGGGCTTAAGACTGACGGATATTCAGATTATTTCAAATGTATCGCTGCATTTATACTTAAGATGGATAAACTTGCGGCTGACATAAAGGCAGATGCTTTCAGAGATTATTCAATTGAAGAATATAAGAATCTGAATACAGGTCTGTATGAAGATGTAATTGGAGAGGCGTATGAGACAAGTTACGCTAATCCTGCATATTCAGCTTCAAAGTTAGGACTTTCAGAAGGAAGGCTGTTGTCATTCCTATATGTTGAGATAAGAGGAATGATTGTGTATGCATACGAGGGCAGACGGGCAGAGATGACAGCACTTATGGAGCTATTTGTTGAGGTGTACTGCATGTGCGTATCGACAGAGGCAGACTGCGGAAAGCCTGATTATAAGCAGATGAAGGAGTCTGTTTACTGGTATGTAAGTGATTACAGTGATGACCTTATGGAGTACAGGGTAAGAGAACTGTTAGACCCTGAACTTGATTTTGCAACTAAGATTATTATGGAGTCTGACCTTGCAGATGTAAGATATCTGTACAGATTCGGTGAGTATGTTACTGACAATGAGATTAAGACAGCAGAGTATCTTAATTCGCTCAGTGAAGAAGAAATCCAGAAGATGGCAGACACATTTACAGAAGGATACAGAATCGGATTCGAGCTTACAGGCAAGGATTTATCAAAGAAGAAAACAGTTAATATAAGATACTGTCTGGGATTTGAGAGACTTGTAAGAGCTGAGATTAACAACTTTGCAAAGCTTGGGCTTAAGCCTACGATATACAGGGCTGCGGTCAATACGATTAATAAAAGACTTAATATTAAGGTTGGCTATTATGGTGCTAATCCTAACAAACAGATGGATTTTGACCACCGTTTTGACAATGCACTTTATATGGACGGTGAGTTTGTTGAAAGAAAAACAGGCGCATTAAAGCTTGCATATGAGAAGAACAAAGAGCTTGCAGCAGTGCATGGGGGTCCGGCTGTTATGGAAGTGTTTGGTGAAGTGCCATTTGAGCCTCAGATTAAGAGCGAGGCATTAACTCTTGATGCAAAGCAGCAGAAGCTTTCTGTGAAATACAGCAATGACGCTGGAAGCATTGTTAATGAGTATATTAAAGGCGAGGAGAGAAGCTTTACAATAATTGCTTATCCGATACCTGAGATTGGCGAGAATTTTGAGGAAATATTCGAGGGTACTGTTAAGATTAATACTCTTGATTACAACAAATACAAGAAAATCCAGCAGGCACTTATTGATGTGCTTGATACTGCACAGTATGTTGAGGTTAAGGGAACTAATGGAAACTGCACAGACATGAAGGTTTCTATTATGAAGATAACCGACCATAAGACACAGACTGTATTTGAGAACTGTCTTGCAGATGTTAATATTCCGCTTGGAGAAGTATTTACATCGCCTGTGCTTAAGGGAACAACAGGTGTGCTTAATGTGAGCAGCGTATATCTTAATGATATCAAGTTTAATAATCTTACAGTATGGTTTGAGGATGGATTTGTTAAGGATTATACATGTACGAACTTTGATGATGATGCTAAGAATAAAGAGCTTTTCAAGGCAAATGTGTTATATGACCATGAAACACTTCCACTAGGAGAGTTTGCTATAGGAACTAACACTACAGCGTATGTATTTGCCAATAAGCACGATATTGTGTATAAGCTTCCGATTCTTATTGTTGAGAAGATGGGACCACATTTTGCAGTTGGTGACACATGCTATTCAAGGGCAGAAGATGTGTATGTAACTAATCCGGACGGCAAGGAGATTATCTCAAGGGATAATGAGGTTTCACTTCTTCGTAAGACTGAGCCGGACAAGGCTTATTACAACTGCCATACTGATATTACAATTCCGTATGATGAGATTGGCAATATCACTGTTGTGGCAGAGGACGGAACAAGAACAGACTTAATTAAGAATGGCAGATTTGTGCTTGATGGCACGCTGGAACTTAATGACGCATTTTTACAGGAAGAGTAAATTATGTAATACATTTATGTAATGCGGGCTTTTTCTTGACGCGTAGTTTAAAACAAAGTACAATAATATTTAGTGTTTTTCACTAATTAAAATATTATATCTATCGGACATAGGAGGTTAATATGGCTTTAGTAGGAATTGTTATGGGAAGTGACTCTGATATGCCTGTTATGGCTAAGGCAGCAGACATTCTTGAACAGTTAGGAATTTCGTATGAGATGACAATCATCTCAGCACACAGAGAGCCTGATGTATTCTTTGAATACGCTAAGAGTGCAGAGGAGAAGGGCTTTAAGGTTATTATTGCAGGTGCAGGTATGGCAGCACATCTTCCAGGTATGTGCGCGGCTATTTTCCCAATGCCTGTTATTGGTATTCCAATGCACACAACATCACTAGGCGGTAGAGATTCATTATATTCAATAGTACAGATGCCTACAGGTATTCCTGTTGCAACTGTTGCTATTAACGGCGGTGCTAATGCAGGTATTCTTGCAGCCAAGATTCTTGCAACATCTGATGCAGCACTTCTTGAAAGACTCAAGGATTACACTAAGAATCTTAAGGAAAGTGTTCAGAAGAAAGACGCAAGACTTCAGGAAGTCGGCTATAAGAACTATTAATTAGTAACTGAATAGTTACATTAACTTACATTTATCATAATATTGAAGGAGAAAGAATCATGGATTACAAGAAATCTGGAGTTGATATTGAAGCAGGTTACAAGTCAGTTGAGTTAATGAAAGAGGCTGTTAAGTCTACTATGAGAGAAGAAGTGTTAGGCGGAATCGGCGGATTCTCAGGTGCATTTTCACTCGCTAAGATTAAGGAGATGGAAGAGCCTGTATTACTTTCAGGAACTGACGGATGTGGAACTAAGGTTAAGTTAGCTTTCATTATGGATAAGCATGATACTATCGGTATTGATGCAGTTGCTATGTGTGTTAACGATGTTGTATGTGCTGGTGGAGAGCCTCTTTTCTTCCTTGATTACATCGCATGCGGCAAGAATTATCCAGAGAAGATTGCTACTATCGTTGGTGGTGTTGCAGAAGGCTGCAGACAGTCTGAATGTGCACTTATCGGTGGTGAGACAGCAGAACATCCGGGACTTATGCCACAGGATGAATATGACCTTGCAGGATTTGCTGTAGGTGTTGTTGATAAGAAGGATCTTATCACAGGCGAGAACATCAAGCCAGGAGATACTCTTATTGGTATTGCTTCAAGCGGTGTTCACAGCAACGGATTCTCACTTGTAAGAAGCGTATTTACAATGACAGAGGAATCTCTTAATACATATTATGATTCACTTGGAAAGACATTAGGAGAGGCTTTACTTGCTCCAACTAAGATATATGTTAAGACAATGAAGGAAATCAAGAAGGCAGGGGTTAAGGTTAAGGGTTGCAGCCACATCACAGGCGGCGGTTTCTACGAGAATGTACCAAGAATGCTTCCAGAGGGTGTTAAGGCTGTAATTAAGAAGGACAGCTACGAAGTACCACCAATCTTCAAGATGCTTGCAGAAGACGGCAACATCGAAGAGCATATGATGTACAATACATTTAACATGGGTATCGGTCTTGTACTTGCTGTTGATCCTGCTGATGTTGATACAGTTATGACAGCAGTTAAGGCTGCAGGCGAGACTCCATATGTTATCGGAAGCATTGAAGCTGGCGAGAAGGGAGTTACTTTATGCTAAGAGTTGCGGTTATGGTTTCCGGAGGCGGAACTAATCTTCAGGCTATTATCGATGCGGTTAAGGATGGAACAATCACTAACACAGAGCTTGCAGCAGTTATAAGCAATAATGCCGGAGCATATGCACTCACAAGAGCTAAGGATAACAATATTCCAGCATATTGCATATCACCTAAAGATTATGAGAGCAGAGATGCATTTAACGATGCATTACTTGATAAAGTGAATGAGCTTAATGTTGACCTTATAGTACTCGCAGGATTCCTTGTAAGAATCCCAGAGAAAATGGTTCATCAGTACAGCCACAGAATTATTAATATTCACCCATCGCTTATACCTTCTTTCTGCGGAGTTGGTTTCTATGGACTTAAGGTTCATGAGGCGGCTTTGGCAAAGGGTGTTAAGGTATCAGGTGCAACTGTGCATTATGTAGACGAAGGAATGGATACAGGAGAGATTATTTTCCAGAAGGCAGTTGATGTACTTGATGGTGATACTCCTGAAACTCTTCAGAGAAGAATTATGGAGCAGGCTGAATGGAAGCTTCTTCCTAAGGCAATTAACAAGATTGCCAATGAACATGTTAATTAATGATTACTGACTGAGTATATAGATAATAATATGCGGAGGAATTAAGATGAAAGTATTAGTTGTAGGCAGCGGCGGAAGAGAGCATGCAATATGCTGGAAGTTAAGCAAGAGTCCTAAGGTTGACAAGATATACTGTGCACCAGGTAATGCAGGAATTGCAGAGCTTGCAGAGTGTGTTGATATTAAGGCAATGGAGTTTGACAAGCTTGTAGCATTTGCTAAGGAAAACAGCATTGACCTTACTGTTATCGGTATGGACGATCCACTTGTTGGCGGTGTTGTTGATGTATTTGAGGCAGAGGGCTTAAGAGTATTCGGACCAAGAAAGAATGCAGCTATTCTTGAAGGCTCTAAGGCATTTTCTAAGGACCTTATGAAGAAATACAATATTCCAACAGCAGCTTATGAAACATTTACATCAGCAGAAGAAGCCAAGAAGTATCTTGAAACTGCTGAGTATCCTATCGTTCTTAAGGCTGACGGACTTGCACTCGGCAAGGGTGTTCTTATCTGTGAGAACAAGGAAGATGCACTTGCAGGTGTTGATGAGCTTATGCTTGACAAGAAGTTCGGAACAGCAGGTGATACTATTGTCATCGAGGAATTCATGACAGGCCGTGAGGTTTCAGTACTTTCATTTGTTGATGGTAATACAATTAAGATTATGTCATCAGCTCAGGACCACAAGAGAGCTAAAGATGGTGATCAGGGTCTTAATACAGGTGGAATGGGTAACTTCTCACCTTCACCTTTCTATACTGAGGAAGTTGATGAGTTCTGTAAGAAATACATTTATCAGGCAACTGTTGATGCAATGAAGAGCGAGGGCAGACCATTCAAGGGAGTTATCTTCTTTGGACTTATGCTTACTCCAAAGGGACCAAAGGTTCTTGAGTACAATGCAAGATTCGGTGATCCTGAGGCACAGGTTGTTCTTCCTAGAATGAAGAATGATATTGTTGATGTATTTGAGGCTTGTATTGATGGAACTCTTGATAAGGTTGATCTTCAGTTTGAAGATAATGCATGTGTATGTGTAATTCTTGCATCTGACGGATATCCACTTGCATATGAGAAGGGCTTTGAGATTAAGGGAATGGAGAACTTCAAGGGCAAAGATGATTATTTCTTATTCCATGCAGGTTCTAAGTTCAACGAAGAAGGCAAGGTTGTAACTAACGGAGGACGAGTTCTCGGTGTTACAGCACTCGGCAAGGACCTTAAGGAAGCCAGAGCCAAGGCTTATGAAGCTACTGAATGGGTAGATTTCGATAACAAATATATGAGACATGATATTGGTAAGGCAATTGATGAAGCTTAGATAGTAACTGAATAGTTACCTTAAGTATTAAAGGAATGGGGCAGATGGCTGGTGTATACCGGTTATCTGCCTTAGTATGTAAATAGAACGGAGATTTTATTATGAAAATAACACCAGTTAAGGGTACTAATGATTATCTTCCTAATGAGGTTGAAATCAGGGATTACCTTCAGAATGAGATATTAAAGGTATATGTTGCTAATGGATTTGAGCATATTACAACACCTATTATTGAGGATATTGAGAATCTTGATAAGAGTGATGGCGGTGAGAACTTAAATCTTATATTCAAGATTATGAAGAGAGGCGACAAGCTTGAGAAGGCTGTAAGTTCACTTCAGGAAAATCCTAAGACAGGAACAGCCTGTGAGAACGAAATTGCTGATATGGGATTAAGATATGATCTTACACTTCCACTCAGCCGTTACTTTGCTAACAACAAGGATAAGCTCACTCTTCCTATGAAATGTATCCAGATGGACAGAGTGTACAGAGCTGAAAGACCACAGAAGGGCAGACTTCGTGAGTTCGTTCAGTGCGATATTGATATTATCGGTTCTGATTCTACAGATTCAGAGGTTGAACTTATTCTTACAACAACCAAGGCTCTTAAGGCTATTGGCATGAAGAATTTCAAGGTTAAGATTAATGACAGAAGACTTCTTCGTTCATTCCTTCAGAATTGTGGATTTGCTGAGGAACAGCTTGACAGTGTGTGCATTACATTTGACAAGATGGATAAGGTTGGACTTGACGGTGTTAAGGCTGAACTTACAGATAAGGGATTTGATGCTGCTGCAATTGAGAAGTTTATCGGATTCTTCGGAAGCGTTTCAAGTGCACAGGAGATAAGCCTTGAAAGCGTTGAGGCTATATTGGAGGATAAAGCACCAGCAGAAAGCGTAAGAGGAATTATTAATACTGTAAATGAGCTTTCAGATGGTCAGTTTGATGTTGTATTCGATCTTTCTTTAGTAAGAGGACAGGGTTACTATACAGGAACTGTATTTGAAGTTGAAAGTATTGATTTCAAGGGCGCTATCGCAGGCGGCGGAAGATATGACAACCTTATCGGAAAGTTCTTGGGACAGCAGGTAAGCGCTGTTGGATTCTCAATCGGATTCGAGAGAATATTCTCAATTCTTATGCAGAACGGTGTTGAGACTAAGGCTACAGCAGACAAGATTGCTGTTATGTACGATGAGGGACAGGTTAAGGAAGCCTATGCAATAGCAGAGAAGTACAGAGCAGAAGGCAAGGTTTGCTCATTATATGTAAAGCCTAAGAAGATGGGCAAGTTCCTCGGAAAGCTTGAGGAGCGTGGATATAAGGGATTTGTTAATGTCAGCAATGGGGACGAGATAAGCTTGTTCTAGTGAGTTTTATGGCGCAGCCTTTTTAAGGGCTGCGCTTATTGCTTCTATAAAGACGGAATATGTATATCTGTTGGCTGAATCATAGGTTATGTTGGTTGTGCCGGCTTCCATGACTTTAGAGGCAACTTCATCAAATGAAGTTGTGAGTTTAGGGTACATAGTTGTGATTGACTCGGAAAGATTAACAAGCTCAATGCTGTTGATGTTAGAAGAGTCAACTGTAACCTGAATATCAACGGGATTGCCGTCTAACAGGATAGAAGCGGTATATACTCCGGGGCAGAATTTAGGAGCATCGGCATTATCAAGAGGTGTTTCAATATTAGAAGAAGCAGATGCATTTACAGTGCTGCTCTTAGGCTGAGTAGTGTTTCTGGAATTATCAGAACCTTTGCTGCCTAGACGGACAACAGCGAATATAACAAATGCTATTACAATAGCAGCAATAACAGCTCCGATAAGGAGCCTTTTAAATGGAATAACAACAATTTTAGTCTGACTCATCACAAAGAAACCTGCCCTTCATATTCATTATTACAAAATATATGGCGGTATATATGAAAATATGATTTAAATAGCGTTTTACTTTTTGAAATGTGAATGTTACACTAAGACACATGTGGGATATTCACATATATAAGTGCTATGGTATTAGGAGATGTAATAATGAATTATATTATATTTGGTGGTTCAGGATTCATAGGAACACACCTTATTAAATTAATAAAACAGGAATGTCTGAAAGAGAATGACAGGATATATGACCTTGATATTGTTATGCCTGGAGAAGAGGGCGTGGTACCAGGTGTTGTAGAGAAGATTGAAGGTGTTGAGTATATAAGATTAGATGTAAGAAAAGAGATTACATTTGACTTTAAACCAACGGCAGATGACATAATATTCAATCTTGCAGCGGTACATAGAACACCTGGACATCCGGATGAGGCATATTTTGAGACTAATATACTAGGTGCTGAAAATGTTACTGCATTTGCAGACAGATATGGAATAAAGAAAATTTTGTTCACAAGTTCAATTGCACCATACGGGGCAGCAGAGGAATTAAAGACAGAGGAAACCATACCTATGCCTAATACACCATATGGAATAAGCAAGCTTACAGCTGAGAAGATTCATATGATATGGCAGGCTAAGGATGCTGCAAGAGAATTGACAATTGTACGTCCGGGAATAGTATATGGAAAAGGTGAACATGGCAACATGACCAGATTATACTGGGGACAGAGAAAAAGATATTTTATGTATACAGGTCGAAAAGATACAATTAAGGCTTGTATATATGTTAAAGAACTTGTAAGATTCTTCAAATACAGAATGATTGACAATGATTTTGCGGGAGTTGATATATTTAACTGTACATTTGAACCAGCTTATAATATTGAGCAGATATGTATGGCAATACAGGAGGCTACAGGGATGAAGAGACATATACCATTGATTCCGGGTGGTCTGCTTATGACTGTTGCAAGAATTGTAGGTCCATTAGGTGGTAAGAAAGTGGGAATACATCCGGCAAGAGTTAAGAAACTGATGGTTTCAACTAATATATGTGGAAAGAAGCTGGCAGCTACAGATTATACATTCCATTATACATTGGTAGAGAGCTTCAGAGACTGGTTTAATGATTGCAACAAAGAGGGATTATATTAGATAATAGATGCGGAGCCTTGTGGTTCCGCATTTTATGTATGGACAGGAGCATATTTATGAAAAGAATTATAATAGGCATGCTGGCTGGAATCTGCACGGTGGGACTTCTGGCATGTGAGCAGAAAGAAAATGCTGATAACAGCCAGACAGAGAGCATATATGAAACAGAAACGAAAGAAAGAATAAGCAGCGTTGCCAGTACACAGGAAGTTACGACAGAAAAAGAGCCGGAAGATGATGAATATGTAATTGTAAAGAAATACATACAAGATATATATGTGGAATTAAGGTATGCGACAGAGAATAACTTTACCGGTGTGAAAATATATGATTTCACAGATGCGTATCTGAGATACGGTACGGTTAAGAAACTTGCAAATGTGCAGAAAGAACTTAAGGAGCAGGGATACAGCCTTAAGATATGGGATGCATACAGACCGTTTGAAGCACAGAAGAAGTTGTGGGAAGTGTATCCGGACCCTAATTATGTGGCGAATCCGGCTAACGGAATGAGAAAGCATAATCTGGGAGGAACAATTGATGTAACTATGGTAAAGGCAGATGGAACAGATATACCTATGCCAACAGAATTTGATGATTTTACAACGAAGGCAGACAGAGATTACTCTGATATTGAAGATGAAGAAGCAGTGAAAAATGTTCTGATTCTTCAGAATGTTATGGAAAATAACGGATTTACAGGCTATCAGGGAGAATGGTGGGATTATTCAGATACGGTTGAATATGAAGCTGTGGATTTTGAACCATAAATGTAGTCAAACATAAAAACTGTATTTTGTTAAATAATAGGTATCTTTTCTGTAATAAGAAAAAGATATGGACGTTGACAAAAATAACCAAAAGGAATACCATATAAATACCTTGTTTTAGCACATTTGTGCAAAAAAATTATGAAAGAGGTAGAAAAATGAAAAACAAGAAAAGGATTTTAGCAGGCATCCTTACATTGTTAATGGTATTCATGACAGTGTTAAGTAATTGCCCACCTATTACAGCTATGGCTGCTACAGGTGAAAAGGGCGATGCACCTATTGCATCAAAGCTCGATGCTACTTACGATGAAGCAAACAATGAGTTTGATCTTCAGTGGACTTCATCTGAGACAGGTAGCGGAGACGGAAAGTATGTAATTGAAGTCTCAAGAAAAGACTCAAAGGAAGATGAGGCTGTATATGAAACAATTGATTCTGTTCCATATGCCCAGACTTACTACACATACTCACCAAAGAAGACAGGATATTACACATTCAGAGTCTATGGTAAGATTAACGATACAATGACTGAATTCGTATATTCAGAGGAGAATCAGTATGTATTCGTTGCTCTTGAAGCTCCTGTTGTTACAATGAGACAGGGAGATGCTTCTATGACACTTAGCTGGACTGCTGATGAAACAAGAGTAGTAAGCTATGATGTTGCATATTGCAAGGCTGATTTATCAAAGAGATTTGATGATGACAAGCCATCATATGATTCATACACATATACTCCAAAGTTAACTGGAACTACAGATAAGACAGTTACATTTACTGATCTTGATGTTAACTCATATTACTATTTCAGAGTTACAGCACATGCAAGCGATGGAGAGCAGAGCGTTGGTTATGCTAACGGTTACTTCATTAAGAATGATGCTAACAAGAAATTCACAACTGTAAATATGGGTACAGGTGCTAAGGCTGGTACAGTTAAGGGTTCATATGGTTCAAAACTTACAATTGCAGCTGATGGAAGTAAGTTCGCAGATAGTGAAGATGGATTCACATACTACTATACACCAATCAGCAAGGATGAGAACTTTATCCTTACTGCTACATTTACAGTAACAAGCGCTGAGAATGCAGATAACCAGTCTGCTATGGGTATTATTGCAACTGATACAGTAGCATCATCAGCTAATGTTAATTTCAAGTACTTTAACTCAATCACATGTGGTGCTTGTAAGCTTATTCCAACTACAACAGGTGGACAGGCTATATACAGAGTTCCTGGTGTTCGTTATGTAACTGGATATGTTGATTCATCAGCTACAGTTCCATACGATCCATCAAGTACACTTGCTAACCCTCCAGGATTAAGAAACATGGTTAACAAGTATGTATTTACTAACGATAAGGACAAGGGATTCACTAACGGTTCAACATACACATTTACACTTAGAAAGTCTAACACAGGATATGAAGGAACAATGTCAGGCAGTGATGGTACATATGTACTTTATGATCCATCATCACTTCTTGTTCAGGATTCTGACAATATGTATGTAGGTTTCTTTGCTGCACGTAATATCACAGTTGAAGTTACAGATATGGTAATGACAACAATGAGTGCATCAGATGATGAAGCAGCACATGAAGCTCCAGCTACATATATTGATAAGAGCGTAGCTATTTATTCACCATCACATGCTACATCATACGATTATGATCTTGTATACAGACCAACATTTGCCGGAACACTTACAATTAAGGATGATGAGGGCAATGTAATCGTTAATGGCGAGCATGTTGACGCTAAGGAGTATTTTACTAAGAACATCACATTAAAGAAGGATCAGACAACTCTTACAGCAACTATCACTCCAGATAAGGATCAGTTACTTGAGGACTTCAGTGATGTAGTAACAGAAAAGACTATTACAGTTAAGAAATATGGTGAAGAAGGTCAGACAATCGTAGTATCACCAAGTGGTACTGCAGAAGGTACAGGTTCAGAGGAGAATCCTCTTGATGTCTATACAGCAGTTGCTTATGCACAGCCAGGCCAGACAATTCTTTTAAAGAATGGTACATATAATCTTAACGAAAAACTTACTCTCGAAAGAGGACACAATGGTACAGCTGACAAGCCTATCCGTATGATTGGTGAAAGCGTAGACAATATTGTTGCAGATAATGATAATGGATTAACAGATGCTGAAGGTGTTAAGTTTAACCTTGCAGGTCTTGATATGACAACTGGTACAGCTATTGAAGTCGGCGGTGATTACTGGCATCTGTATGGTATTGAGATATACAATACTCCACATGATGTTAAGACAATGCAGGTTTCAGGTAACCACAATACAGTAGAGATGGTTCTTATTCATGATGTAGGTAACTCTGGTCTTCAGATCAGTGGTTCATCTAAGGAAACTATCGAACACTGGCCATCATACAATACAATTCTTAACTGCGAAGTTTATAACTGCTGTGATGCTAAGATGAACGATGCAGATGGATTTGCTGCTAAGCTTACAAGTGGTGTAGGCAACGTATTCAAGGGTTGTATTTCACATCATAATATTGATGATGGATGGGATTTATATGCTAAATCAACAACAGGTATTATCGGTGCTGTTGTAATTGAAGATTGTGTAACATATGCCAACGGATTCCTTACAACTTATGCTGAAGACGGATACACAGGAGAAGGTAACGGATTCAAGCTTGGTGGTGAGAGTATGCCAGTTGACCATCAGCTTATCAACAGTATTACATTTGAGAATGGCGCTAAGGGTGTTACAAGTAACAGTAACCCTAATGGAATTATTAACGGTGTAATCTGCTACAACAATGCAGCTATTTCACAGGCAGAGAACTTCTCACTTTATACTAACTCTGCAAAGAATACTAAGTATTCAGTTAGCAATCTTGTTTCTATGTCATCACATACATCTAAGCAGGATAAGAGATCATTAGTAACTAACGGTGTTGTAACAGCTAAGAGTACAGACCTTGATTCAGATATCAACTTCTTCTGGTCAGGAAAGAAATCACTTAACAAGTCTGGAACAGAGGCAAAGACATCATGGTTTAAGAACACAGATACAACAATTATTCCTACAAGAAATGCAGATGGAACAATTAATATGCATGGTCTTCTTGAGCCAACAGATACATTAACATCAGCAATTACATTTGACTATGATGCACTTCAGGGAACAACTGGTAACATCTCAGATATCAGTGCAGAAGTTGCTTCAGTTCTTGCTAATGCTATTACAGATGAGAATGGTACACCTGTAAAGGTTGAGGTAGTAAAGGCACCAGAGACAACACTTGACGGTGCTGCAATTGATCTTACAGGAGCTACAATTAAGGTAACTTATGATTCAGGTAAGACAGTAGAGAAAGAGATGACTAAGGACATCCTTAACAAGTCAATCTTCTACTATGCAGATGGTGCAACTCAGACAGTAACAGTTGAAGTTGCAGATGGTGTAACAACAACATTTGATATTAAGGTAATTGAGAAGTCACCTGTAAGCCTTGCATGGGATGTTAAGCCAGCATCAACAGTTTCACAGAATGGCGCATTAGATGTAAGTGGAGCAAAGCTTCTCGTTAAGTACAACAATGGAACAAGCGAATATGTAACTGTAAGTAACAGTATGGTTGCTCTTGACAGCAGCAAGGTTGGTGCAGCAACAGCAACTATTACATATAAGGGACTTACAATTACTCATGATGTAACAGTTGTAGAAGCTTCATCAGAAAGCTATACAATTACAGTAATTAACGGTACAGCTTCAGTTACAACAGCTCCAGCAGGTACATTAGTAACAATCACAGCTAATACAGTTTCAGGAAAGACATTCAAGAACTGGAATGTAGTATCTGGTTCAGTAACACTTGATGATGCAACAGCAGAAACAACAACATTTGTAATGCCAGCATCTAATGTTACAATTGAAGCAGTATATGAAGGTGAGACACCAACTCCATCAGGAGATGGTTATGCACATAACTTTACAACAAGTGGTAAGGACAGCACATTCTATACAATTACTGGTAACCTTGCAACTAACAAGGGTACAGTAACATACAATGGTCTTACACTTACACAGTGCTTAAAGATTGAATCATCAACAAGCATTAAGTTTACAGCTTCTGCAAAGGGTACACTTACACTTGTATTTGGAGAGTCAGGTAAGAATATAAAGGTTAATGGTACAAAGTATGCATCTGATTCAAATGGTATTGTAACAGTTGATGTTGCAGCTGGAAGCGTAGAGATAACAAAGGGAGATACAATGAATCTCTTCTATATGGTATACGAACCAGAGAAGACAGAAGTTACACATGAGCATAACTATGTATCAAAGGTAACAAAGGAAGCAACATGTACAGAGGATGGAGAAATCACATATACATGTACATCAACAACAGGAACATGTGATGCACCATCATACACAGAAGTAATTAAAGCAACAGGACATAAGTTCAGTGAAGACTGGACAATTGATGTAGAGCCAACAGAGACAACACCTGGTAGCAAGAGTCATCATTGTACAGTTTGTGATGAGAAGACAGATATAACAGAGATTCCAGCAACAGGACCTGTTAAGAATGGCTTCTTAAAGGATACAGACGGAGTATGGCGTTACTATACAGATGGTGAAGTTGATACAACATACACAGGCCTTGCAAAGAACGAGTGGGGCTGGTTCTATGTAAATAGCGGTGTCCTTGATAGAACATACACAGGTCTTGCTGATAATGAGTGGGGTACATGGTATGTAAATAACGGAGTACTTGATAGAAGCTATACAGGTCTTGTAAAGAATGGAACAGACTGGGTATATGTAAGAGATGGTCTTCGTGATACAACATATACAGGTTTAGCAAAGAACGAGTGGGGTTGGTTCTATGTAAAAGATGGAGTATATGATTCAACATATACAGGTCTTGCAAAGAACGACTGGGGCTGGTTCTATGTAAAGGACGGAGCATTGGATAGAACATACACAGGATTAGCATCTAATCAGTGGGGAACATGGTATATCCAGAACGGCTTCCTTGACAGAGACTTTAGCGGTAAGGTAGTTATTAATGGTAAAACATACAATATCGAATATGGTCTTGTTAGATAATATTGAATAATTAAGAAATCTCCTTTGTCTATTTATAAAATAGACAAGGGAGATTTTTTTATTGCTGAAAAAGTCAGGGAAAAATGTGTTATACTATTAAAAATGTTTTAAGGGGAGTTACACATGTCATTACAATTAATTCTAGGCAGCTCTGGTGCGGGCAAATCACACTATCTGTATACACATATAATTGAAGAGTCGATGAAGAATCCGGACAGGAATTACATTGTTGTTGTGCCGGAGCAGTATACTATGGCAATTCAGAAAAGACTCGTGTCCATGCACCCAAGAAAGGGAATCCTTAATATAGACGTTGTAAGTTTTGAAAGACTTGCATATAAGGTATTTGAGGAAGTAGGCGAGGATAATCTCGAAGTTCTTGATGATACAGGAAAGAATCTGATTATTAAAAGAGTTTTGGAGCAGAATAAGGACAGATTAAAATATTTCGGAAGTAATCTGTCTAATACTGGATTTGTGTCAGAGATGAAGTCCGTTATATCAGAAATGCTTCAGTATGATATCAAGCCGGATGTCATGCAGGAGGCGGCAGGCGCAGCATACAGTGATTCAGAGGGAAGTGCAGCACTTCAGTATAAGTTAGATGATGTTGTGCTTGTATACAACGCATTTGCAGAGTACATAGATAAGAACTACATTACTAAAGAAGAAATACTTGATAAATTATGCAGTAAGGTTACAGAGTCAGAGAGAATAAAGAATTGTGAGATAGCATTTGACGGATTCACAGGATTTACGCCGGTTCAGTACAATTTGCTGACAATTCTGTTATCAATGTGTCCAAAGATATATGTTTCACTGACAATTGATGCATCTGAGCGTGAGAATTCAGTCAGAGGCAGGGAAGAACTCTTTTACATGAGCAAGGACTGCGTATCAAAGCTTTATAAAATATGTGATGATGAGCATGTGAAAGTTCTTGAACCAGTGTATATTGCAGGCAGAGAAGTACAGGGAAAGAATGTAATTGTAAATGTTAATTCAAGATTCAAGAATTCAGAAGAGCTGGATTTTCTTGAACAGAATCTTTTCAGAAATAGTGCGAAAAGATTTGGCAAAAAGACTGACAATATCGTTGTATATGAGGGAACTGTTGCCAAGGAAGAATTAACATTTGCAGCAGGAGAGATAATAAGGCTCACGAGACTGTGTGGATACAGGTATAACGAGATTGCGATAGTTACTGCGGATATGGACGGTTATGGAAAGCTGGCAGCTAATATATTAAAGCAGAATGACATACCATATTTCTTAGATTACAAGCGCCATGTGACTGACAATCCTTTTATTGCGGCAATTAACGGCGCACTTGGAATAATTGAGAATAATTACAGTTATGACAGTGTTTTAGGATTTCTTAGAACCGGAATGAGCGGAATGGAGCGCGAGGATATTGATTTGTTAGACAATTATTGTCTTGCGGTCGGAATCAGAGGCAGAGGAAAGTGGCATGAACCGTGGATTAGAAAATTCAGGGGAACAGTTAATAACACTGACCTTGAGAAGCTTAATTCACTAAGAACAATGATAACTGACATGTTAGACCCGCTGGAAGACGTGCTTAAGTCAAAGGAATCCAATGTTGCTGATATGGTCAAGGCACTTTACGAATTCCTTGTGCGTGAAAATATGGAGCAGAAGGTAAGTACACTCAATGACAGCGAGTACACTGGTGATGAGTATGCCCAGTTATATAAGAAGGTTATAGAAGTATTAGATAAAATGTATGCACTTCTTGGAAGCGAGAAGGTCGGCATCAAAGAATTTAACAAGATACTTGCGTCAGGGTTTCAGGAGATTAAGATTGGACTTATTCCGCAGACGAACGACTGCGTTGTTATCGGTGATATAGAAAGAACCCGTCTTGACAATATCAAGGTCATGTTCTTTGTTGGAATCAATGACGGCAATGTCCCTAAGAAGGCTGATTCAAGAAGTGTTCTGTCAGAAAGCGACAGGGAATATCTTGAGGATAAGGGAATAGTAATGTCCGCTTCTGTAAGGGAGAAAGCATTTACACAGAGATTCTATCTGTATCTTATCATGACGAAGAGTGCGGAGAAGCTCTACATGTCCTATGCTGTGAAAAACAGTGAGGGCGCGGCGCTTATGCCATCTTATATTATAAGAAGCATGAGAAAAATGTTTCCACAGTGTCTTAAGTTATCTTACAAAGATACTGCACAGCAGAATTCTTATGTGACAATACCGCATGCGGCTTATTGTTTTGAAGATACTAAAACAGCTGCAAATGTGGATGAGGATATTATAGATTCGCTTACAGGCGGCAGACTTGTCGGAAGCGTAACATCTTTTGAAAACTTTGCAGAGTGTCCGCTGAGGTATTATCTGAGGTACGGGGTTGATTTGAAGGAAAGGGAAGAATTCACATTTTCACCAGTAAACTTCGGCGTCGTACTGCATGCGGTTATCCGTGAGGTGTGCGATGAAATCAAGAAAAATGGCGAGTCGTACTATCTGATATCAGAGGAGAAGCGCCGCGAGATGGTTGAAAAGAGTGTGACTGCAATTACCGACATATACCAGAACAGTATCCTTAAGGATTCAAGCCGTAATTCATTCATGATTAAGCGAATGGAGGACCTTGCAGACCGTACTATATGGGCGATGGGCGAACAGTTAAAATGTGGTGATTTCGTGCCATTTGTATTCGAGCATAAGTTCAATATGGAAGTCGGGGACGGTGATAGAAAACAGCTTATGAGCGGAACAATTGACCGTGTGGATATATGCGAGAACGACACAGATGTGTATGTCAGAATTATTGATTACAAGACAGGAAAGAAGGATTTCAACATAGTAAAGACATATTACGGAATTGATATCCAGCTTATGGTCTACATGGAAGCGGCAATGAAGCTTGTGGCGAAGATGCGTCCGGGTAAAAATGTGATTCCTGCCGGAGTGTTCTATTACAATATAAGTGACCCTATTGTATCCGCAACAAATGAGAGTGCAGAAGAGATAGAAGATAAGATTAAGGGTGAACTGCGCCTTAAAGGAATGGTTAATTCAGATAAAGATATTGCCGAGAAGATGGACAATACTGAGGGTACTTCACTTAATATTCCGGTTAGCAGAAAAGCTGATGGCGGATTTGATTCAAGAAGAAGCAAGGTCATGAGTACTGAGCAGTTCAACATGCTTGGAAGATTCGTTGATATAAGGGCGGTTGATACGGCGGACAGAATTGCAGGCGGTGATATCAGGCGCAGCCCTTATAAAGACGGTCAGTTTTCAAGCTGTGACAGATGTCCTTACGGGGCAGTGTGCGGATTCTCTGTGGATTTGCCGGATTGTAATTACAGAAAATTAAAGAAATTTGATGATGAAGTGTTATGGAATAATATAAAGGAAGGGGTTGATGAGAATGGAAAGAAAATGGACACCGGCGCAGAAGAGCGCGATTGATACAAGAGACTGTAATGTGCTGGTTTCAGCGGCTGCCGGTTCAGGTAAGACTGCTGTTCTGGTTGAAAGAATTATTTCCATGATTACAGACCCTGACAAGAATATAGATATAGACAGGCTGGTTGTCGTTACATTTACCAAGGCTGCGGCAGCCCAGATGAAAGACAAGATAAGGAAAGCACTTGATTCAATGCTTGATGAGAATCCGGGGGATGTGAATCTTTTAAGACAGATAACACTGCTTAATAACGCACAGATAACAACAATAGACAGTTTCTGTCTATGGATAATCAGAAATCATTTTCCAGAGGTTAATCTGGACCCGGGATTCAGAATAATGGATGAGGGCGAGAAGAAGCTTATTGAAAATGATGTGTTAGAAGATGTGCTTGAGGAATTCTATGCTGAGGCGGATGAAGAATTCTTTAATCTTGTTGACGCATTTGGCATGGGACGAGACGATTCAGGGCTTGTGAGCATTATAGATAAGATATACCGTTTTTCACGAAGCAATCCGTGGATTGATGAGTGGTTTGACGAGTGTATGAAGGTCTATGATGATGAGACTTATGATAATCCGGCAATTAAAGAGCTTTATGATTCAATTATAAGTTCACTTCTCGATTACCGTGATAAATACAACAGATTAGTAGCAATCTGTTCTGAGCCGGCAGGACCTGCAGCATATACGGATGCTTTGCAGTCTGACCTGCTCGGAATTAACGAGATGATTAATTCACAGGATTTTGGCGAACTTGGCAGAAAGGTGAGAACATTTTCATTCGAAGCCTTGTCAAGAAAGAAGGATGCTGGGGCAGACCCGGCTCTTAAGGAATATGTCAAGGGACAGCGCAAGCTGTTTAAAGATTACATAGGACGGCTTAATGACAAGATATTCTTAAAAGATGATGAGGGAATATTTGCTGATATGCAGGGAGCAGGTATTCAGATACGGACTTTACTTAAAGTGGCAAAGGTGTATGCAAATCGTGTTTCAGAGGTGAAGAGAGAGAAGGGCATAATTGACTTTAACGACATGGAACATCTTGCACTTTCAATCCTTGTAAAGAAGGAAGATGGAAAACTTGTATACACAGAGACTGCCGACAAGCTTGCAAACAGATTTGAAGAGATACTGATTGATGAGTATCAGGATTCCAACCAGCTACAGGAGGGTATTCTTAATGCAGTGTCTAAGACGAGACTGTCAGGCGAGAATAACAACATATACATGGTTGGTGATGTAAAGCAGAGTATATATAAGTTCCGTCTTGCATGCCCGGAGCTTTTCATAGAGAAGTACGATACATATGACGAGACAGGCGATAATGTAAGAATTGAATTGCAGAAGAACTTCCGAAGCCGTGAAAATGTGCTTGAGTGTGCCAATGATGTGTTCAGTCACATTATGAATAAGAATTTTTCGGGAATCGGGTATGACGAATCTGTAAGGCTTAATGCAGGGTTTCCATATCCTGAGTACAGTGACAGCAATTACGGTGATGACGTCAATAAGAGTACAGATGTAATTCTTATATCTTCAGAGAATGAAGAAGAGGCTACGACAAGAGAACTTGAGGCAGACAGGCTTGCAAAGCTGATTGAGGAAATAGTTGCTTCAGGTGTAAATGTGTATGATGCAGATGAGAATATATACAGACCGGCAGAATACAGGGATATTGTAATTCTTACAAGGTCAGTTACAGGCTGGGCAGACACATTTGCAGATGCCCTGATGGACAGGGGAATACCGGCGTATACCGACTCGTCAACAGGATATTTCAGCGTGCGTGAGATACAGGTAATCTTAAGCATGCTTACAATAGTTGATAATCCGGTTCAGGAGATAAGCCTTGCTGCGGCAATGATGTCTTACTTTGGAGGTTTTACGGCAGCAGAGCTTGGTATGGTGCGAAAGCTTGGCAGGGAGCATGCGGATAAGAATACACATAACAACCTGTATGAACATTTGAAAGCAGTTGCAGCACTTGGCGAAGCGGGAACAACATTGTCTGGCAAATGTGCATTATTCATTGCTAAGCTCACAGAGTACCGCGATAAGAGCAGTGTGGAGTCGCTTTATGACCTGTGCTGGGAAATGATATATGATTCAGGGTACTATGATTATGTTGGAACAATGCCTGCCGGAGCGCAGAGACAGGCTAACTTAAATGTTCTGCTGGAAAGAGCAGCGGGATATGGCAAATCAAGCTATTCTGGTCTGTTTAATTTCTTAAGATATATTGAAAGACTTAAGAAATTCGATGAGGATTTTGCGGAAGGAGCTGCAAGTCTTGATAATGAGAATCTCGTAAGAATTATGAGTATTCATAAGAGCAAAGGTCTGGAATTCCCGATTGTAATACTTGCGGGAGCACATAAGAGCATTAACTTTATGGATGCGACAGCACCGGTACTTGTAGACCAGAACTTAGGAATTGCGGTTGATTATGTTGACCTTGAAAGAAGAACCAAGACTCCTACTATTATAAAGGGTGCAATGGCAAGAAGAATTGTAAGGGAGTCGATAGCAGAAGAGGAAAGACTTCTCTATGTTGCCATGACAAGAGCGAGAGAAAAGCTGATAATTACCGGAGTTGTAAAAGACGCAGACAAGACTCTTGATAAATACAGGGCGAAATCAGAAGAACTGGCAGCAGACGGAATGTTGTCTTTCGCGGACAGTGAGAATATAAAGAACTATCTTGATATGATAATGCCAGTGTGTCTTATGGATTCGGATAAATTGAAAGGAAGTTTTAAAGTGATGGTTGATGCCGGAGAGGATTCGGATGCGGATGAATCTGTAGTGACTGCGAATCAAAATGAGGAAGCTGTGGCAGATAAAGATCAGACTGCCCAGTCGGAAGTATCGGCAGGGTATCCTTCATTATACGAACTTCCAGAGTATGTTCCGGCAGATAATGCAACGGGCAGGATGAAGCTTACGGTTTCACAGCTTAAGGCAATGCAAGCGGAGGATGATTCAGAAGAAAATGCTTACATGGATGAATCTGTGAAGGCAGCACGCGAGGCAGAAGATAGTGATGAGCTTGCAGAGGAAAAGAAAGAAGAAACTTCAGCAAACAGCATAATTCCAAAGTTTATAAGTGGTGAGGAAGTGAAACTTGCTGCCAATGAACGTGGTAGTGCATATCACAGGGTTATGGAGTGTCTGGATTATTCGGTAAGTGTGAATATTGATGGAGTTAAAACTGATATTAACAGGATGCTTGAAAACGGAAAAATGAGTGAATTACAGGTGAAAAGTGTCAATCCGTGGGATATTAATACATTTGTACAATCTGATATAGGTAAAAGAGCTGCAAGTGCTGTTGAGAGTGGCAGAGCAAGAAGAGAGCAGCCATTTGTATTTGAATATGAAGGACAGCTTATACAGGGTATTATTGATATGTATTTCGAAGAAGACGGAGAACTGGTACTTATTGATTATAAGACGGACAGGGTTAATAAAAGTACTGCAGGAGAACAGGAACTTGTGAAAAGGTATGCAATCCAGCTCGATTATTATGCCAAAGCACTGGCACAATTAACAGATGAGTGTGTTAAAGAGAAGATAATATATTCATTTGCTTTAGGTAAGGGAATAAAAATTGACTGATTTTACGAAAATTTTATAAAACCTCTTGTTTCTATTGTGCATAAGTGGTAATATGGGCTTGTTTTTGGGATACATGGTATCCAAAATGCACAATTAATTATTGCAAAAAAGAAGGAGAAGAGCTATGAAAAACAGATTAAAAAAGTTTTTAAGCGTGGCACTGGTTGCAGTTATGACATTAGCATCAGTTGTAATTACTGATATCCAGCCAGTTCATGCAGCTTCTGGCGCAATAACAGAAGCAGATGGCTGGTTTGAGACAGCATATGTTAAGTGGACTCCAGTTTCGGGAGCAACTGGTTATAACGTATATGTTAAGTCTGCCAGCGCAACAGACACAGCATATGTTCAGTTAGATGATGAACTTATAAGACAGTATCCATCATACATGAGAGCAGATGCACTTGGATTAAGAGCAGGCGATTATATAATGAAGGTCGTTCCTGTTGTGGATGGAAAAGAAGATACATCCGCAGCTATGGTTTCAAAGACAATGACTGTATCTGCATATGACAGAAGTGGATTTACATTTTCAAGTAATTCACCAGCAAAGGATGGTGTCGGTGCGTATAACAATGACGGTACATTAAAATCAGGAGCATCTGTTCTTTATGTAACAGAAGCTAATAAGAATACAGTTAAGATGACAATTGGTAAGACAGAATATACAGGTGTGGCAGCAATTACACAGGCAATTAAGACTAAGAATAACTGTCAGCCAGTTGCTATCCGTATTATTGGTCAGGTTACATTAAGCGGACTTTCTTGCTCAGATATGAATTCAGCATATGCTATTGGTGTTAAGGAAGCAGATAATGTAACATTTGAAGGTGTAGGTGATGATGCTACATTATATACAGCAGGTGTAGCAGCATTCAAGTCAAGCAGCATTGAAGTAAGAAACCTTGGTTTTATGAACTGGGGTGGCGGAAAAGATGGAGATGGTATATCACTTAAAGAGTCAGTTGGCGTATGGGTACATAACAATGATGTATTCTATGGCGATGCTGGTTCAGATGGCGATCAGGCTAAGGGCGATGGCTCTATGGATTTAAAGGATAATTCAAAGTATGTAACAATTTCTTATAATCATTTCTGGGATTCTGGAAAGATGTCACTTTGTGGTATGAAGTCAGAGTCAGGTGAGAACTGGATTACATATCATCATAACTGGTTTGATCATTCTGATTCACGTCATCCACGTATCAGAACAATGTCAGTTCATGTATATAACAATTACTATGATGGCAATGCTAAGTATGGCGTTGGTGCAGCTAAGGATAGTGAGGCGTTTGTAGAAGCTAACTACTTCAGAAATTGTCCATACCCAATGCTCAGCTCAATGCAGGGTAGCGATGTTCTTGCTGGTGGTATATTCTCAAGTGAGAATGGTGGAGTACTTAAGGCATATAATAACTATATTGAAGATGCCAAGTCTTTAATATATGCTAACTCAGATGCTGGTACAACTACTGCAAGTGCAACAGACTTTGATGCATATCTTGCAACAACAAGAGATGAGAAGGTTCCTTCTACATATAAAGCTAAGCAGGGTGGAAAAGTATACTCTAACTTTGATACTACTGTTGATTTAGGTGTAGATGAATCATCAATTGATAATCCTACAGATGTTCCATCAATTGTAACATCTAAGGCAGGTCGTCTTGACGGAGGAGACTTCAAGTGGACATTTGATAACAGTGTTGATGATGCAAGCTATGCAGTTAACACAGCATTAAAGACAGCACTTAACAACTACAAGACATCTCTTGTATCTGTAGGTGGTGGAAGCACAACAGGTGAATCTCATACACATACATATGTAGCTGTTGTAACTAAGGAAGCAACAGAAACAGAAGAAGGTTTAATGACATATACATGTAGTGTATGTGGGGACTCTTATACAGAAGTTATTCCTAAGAAGGGTTCTACAGATGTACCAGTTGTAACAGGTTCACAGGTACATAACTTTACAGAAAGTGGTAAGGACAGCACATTCTATACAATTACAGGTAACCTTGCTACTAATAAGGGTACAGTAACATACAATGGTCTTACACTTACACAGTGCTTAAAGATTGAAACTTCAACAAATATCAGCTTTACTGCAACAGCTAAGGGTACACTTACACTTGTATTTGCAGAGTCAGGTAAGGGTATAAAGGTAAATGGTACAAAGTATACATCTGATTCAAATGGTATCGTAACAGTTGATGTTGCAGCAGGAAGTGTAGCAATAACAAAGGGCGATACAATGAACCTCTTCTACATGGTATACTCACCAGAGAAGACAGAAGTTACACATGAGCATAACTATGTATCATCAGTAACAAAGGAAGCAACATGTACAGAGGATGGAGAAATCACATATACATGTACATCAACAACAGGAACATGTGATGCACCATCATACACAGAAGTAATTAAAGCAACAGGACATAAGTTCAGTGAAGACTGGACAATTGATGTAGAGCCAACAGAGACAACACCTGGTAGCAAGAGTCATCATTGTACAGTTTGTGAAGAGAAGACAGATGTAACAGAGATTCCTGCAACAGGACCTGTTAAGAATGGATTCTTAAAGGATACAGATGGAGTATGGCGTTACTATGCAAATGGTAAGGTAGATACAACATATACAAGACTTGCAAGAAATGAATGGGGCTGGTTCTATGTAAATAGCGGTGTTATTGATAGAACATACACAGGTCTCGCAGATAATGACTGGGGTACATGGTATGTAAAGGACGGTATGCTTGACAGAAGTTATACAGGTCTTGTAAAGAATGGAACAGACTGGGTATATGTAAGAGATGGTCTTCGTGATACAACATATACAGGTTTAGCAAAGAACGAGTGGGGTTGGTTCTATGTAAAAGATGGAGTATATGATTCAACATATACAGGTCTTGCAAAGAACGACTGGGGCTGGTTCTATGTAAAGGACGGAGCATTGGATAGAACATACACAGGATTAGCATCTAATCAGTGGGGAACATGGTATATCCAGAACGGCTTCCTTGACAGAGACTTTAGCGGTAAAGTAGTTGTTAATGGTGTAACATACAATATCGAATATGGTCTTGTTAAATAAAATATTTCGTTTGAAGATATAATATTGACAAACAATGTGTCTCCTTTGTACTATCAATGCAATGATAGTCAAGGGAGACATTTTTTATGACAGAAGGAATACAAGTAGATATGAAGACAGAACTTATAAGTGTGATTATTCCAGTATACAAAGTTGAAAAATATATTAATCGATGTGTAGAATCTGTGTTAGCTCAGAATTATCATAATATTGAGGTTATATTAGTGGATGATGGTTCTCCAGATAATTGTGGAATAATATGTGATAAATATGCGGATAAAGATTCAAGAGTAAAGGTGATTCATAAAAGAAACGGTGGATTATCAGATGCGAGAAATGCAGGATTGGATATAGCAACAGGACAATATATATGTTTTATAGACAGTGATGATTATATAGAAAAAGATATGCTTAAAGATATGCATGATAATATAGTAAGGACAGGTGCAGATATTACTATATGCAATTATTGTGCAGTAGATAATGAAGGACATAAGCAATGGGAATCAGAGAACATTCAGGATGGAGAGTGGACAGAAAAGGAATTCTGGAAGAATTTTTATGATGCATTTGAGGGAATGTATTATTACTATGTGGTTGCATGGAATAAGTTATATTCTAAGAAAATATTTGATAAGACAAGATATTGTGTAGGAAAGACGTATGAGGATAATTGGATATTATATGATGTAATAAGCCAGTGTGATAAGATAGCTGTACTTAATAAGCCATATTATTATTATGTACAAAGACAGGATAGTATAATGTCTATGTCTTATTCAAAGAAAGATCTCTCGATACCAGAGGCCAATATAATAAGAGCGAATAATTTTATTAAGAGAGAAGAATGGAAATTTGCGGAAGCATCGCTTCATTGTGCGGTTAAATTGATGCTCGGTGCATATGCGAGACTTGATTTTAGAGAAAGTGACAATAAAGAAGAATACATAAGAGTAAGAAACAGGTTACATACAGAAATGAACAAAATCAAAAAGCATATTTCAATAAGGCATATAATTAGTTGGAATCTGTTTTTGGTAAGTCCAGGTTTACATAAATTCCTGGGTGATATAAAATGGAAAATAAAAAATATTAAATAATATATAGATAGGTGTAAATAGTAATGCAAGGTGGAAGGACAAAAAAAGCAATAGTGAATATAGGCGTTAATTTCGCAAATCAGATAGTATCGCTATTGCTGGCATTTATATCCAGAACAGTTTTTATCAGAATGCTGGGTATAGAGTATTTAGGAATAAATGGTTTGTTTAGTGATGTTCTGGGATTATTGTCATTAGCTGATCTTGGTATGGGAACGGCTATGGCATATAGCTTTTATAAGCCGTTAGCAGAGCATGATGATAAGAAACTGGCAGCATTGATTTCATTTTATCGTAAGATATATATGATAATAGCTGTAACTGTTGCAGTATTAGGTGTGTGTATTATACCAGTACTTCCATATGTGATAAATGTTGAGCAGGAAATACCTGATTTAATGAAGTATTATATATTATCATTGCTCAATATCGTTGCATCTTATATATACATATATAAAACATCTATATTAACAGCGGATCAGAAAGGATATAAAGTAGCTAAGGTTAATATGTATGTAAGCATGCTCAGGACTATTATACAGGTTGCTGCATTAGTATTATTCAGGAGTTATATTGTATTCTTAGTTATTGCTGTAGTATCAACAGTTGTTAATAATCTCTATGCATCCCATATTGCAGATGTAGAATATCCTTTTATTAATAATAAAACAGAACTTACTATAGAAGAGAAAAAAGGTGTTATTAAAAATATTGGCAATGTATTTATATACAAGTTATCATCATTGCTTATGAATACAACAGATAACATATTGATATCCATTATAGTTGGAACGGCTGCAGTTGGTATTTACTCTAATTATTTTATGATACAGAATAAAATATATTTGTTTTATTCATTGTTTTTTTCTTCGCTTACAGCAGGCGTTGGAAATCTGATTGTGACCGATTCATGTAAGAAGAGATATGAGGTTTTCAAATGTGAACAGGTTATAAGCATGATAGGCTGTGGAGTAATTGTTCCATGCTTTCTTGCTACAGTGAATGATTTGATAGCAGTATGGATAGGAACAGAATTCCAGTTATCATATTCAACAGTAATTGCGATGGGAATAAACATATATTTTTCATGTGTATTACAGCCTTTATGGTCATATAGAGAGGCTACAGGATTATATAAGAAGACTAAATGGATTATGTTGTTATGTGCAATTATTAATATTGTGATGTCTGTAGTATTGGGAATCTATATTGGTATTACAGGAATTCTTCTTGCATCCGCATTGTCAAGAGTTGTTACATATGTATGGTATGAACCTAAACTGTTAATGAAAGATTATTTTGAGCAGAAACCGTATGAGTATTATATGCAATTATTAAAAAATGTAGCATTAATAAGTGTTTTGTCAATTATTTCAATAGAGGTTGCCAGAAGGTTTGAAGTACATAATTTTATTACACTTTTTATAAAAATGGCAATTGTTGCATTAGTATGTGCCTTCGTAGTTCTTGTTCTGTATTCAAGATCAGAAGGGTTTATGGTATTGAAGGAGAAATGCAAGGGGTATGTTGATAAATTAAAACATAAGAACTGAAGTATAGGAGGATAAATATGAAGCTAACAGACTGGATGCATACTATATATTTTAATTTGAGAGTTTTTGATTTTAAAACAGCTGTTAAATTACCTGTGTATGTTGGTTCTAAGATTACTATAAAAAACATATCGAAAGGCTGTATAAGCATTCCAGATAACATATCACGAGGAATGATAAGTATAGGAGTTAATCTGGGGTCAAGTGGTCTTAGGGGAGAAAAAGAGACAGGTTGTATAGATGTGGAGAATGGTTCCCAGATTGTATTAGGACGAAATGTTATTATTACAGCAGGAGGAGTTTTAAAAGCTATTAATAATAGCAGAATAGAGATAGGCGATAATTTTTACGCTAATCCACGACTGACATTACTGGCAAAGAAGCACATTTCTATAGGAAATGATGTGATGATGGGATGGAATTGTCTGATTAATGATGGTGATGGTCATAGTATTTATGATAAGCAGACTAATAAACAGATTAATGATAATGAAGATGTAGTTATATCAGATAATGTGTGGATTGGTGCAGAAGTTACATTGCTTAAAGGAACATTTATATTGAAGAACAGTATTGTTGGATATGGAAGTCTTGTTACAAGAAAATATGACAAAGAAAATGTTGTTATAGCGGGAAGACCGGCTGGAATTATAAAGGAAAATGTGTATTGGAAAAGGTAAAACAGAATGAAAGAAAATAGTGAGGGAACATTAAATAAAATTGTTAATTTAAGAGCATTTGCCATAATTATGGTAGTAATAGGACATAGTATAATATTGTACTCACATAAATGGGGGCTTTATAGCACTACATATAATGTTAAATTTCTTGATGTTTTGAAAGACTGGATAAATCTTATACAGATGCCACTTTTTCTAAGTATATCGGGATTTTTATTTGCACGTTCTTATAAAAAGTATAAGTTTAAAACATTTATTATAAAAAAAGCAAAGAGATTATTATTACCTTATGTTTTTGTTGCTGTACTGTGGATGTATCCTATAAAGAGACTTGTTGGATATTATTCTAAGAATATAATGCAGTATGTTGTTAAAGATGTTATCTGGGGACAGGATATAGGTCATCTATGGTTTCTGCCTTGCTTATTTATATGCTTTGCGTGCAGTTATTTCTTATTTAAATTATTTAAGAAAGATGATAAATTGCATAGATGTATTAAGCTGGTTGTTTTTATTGGATTGTATTTAATTTCATTAGTTGGAAATAAGTTTGCTTTTTTTCCTTGGATAAGTTATGTATGTATCTATTATGTATGGTTTTATTCAGGAAGTTTAATCTATGACTATATGAATAGAATAACACATTTAAACAGATATATAATGATTGTGGCAGGTACGCTGGTTTCTGTGTTAGCAATATGGTGTGATATATCAGTTGTCAATGGAATAGCAACGGTGATTTTATTAATAATGTTATATAATGTTATGGGTGTGAATGATAATAAAATTATAAAGAGCATAAGTGACTGTAGTTTTGGAATTTATCTGCTTCACTCGCCTGTTATATATATTACATTTGCGTATATGTCAAATTATAATCCTGTGATAGTTGTTTCAATTAATATAGTGTTTGCATTAATTACATGGGGAATTACGGCGGTATGTAAAAAGACCAAATTGGAGAAGTTTATATGATAAAGACATGGATTTTAAAGAATCTTGGATATATAAGAAAATATATTTATCTTATTAAGAACAGAGAAAAGATGCAGGAAACCGGAATATTGATAGGTGAACCTAATCATGGCAATATTGGTGATGCAGCTATTGCAATTGCTGAACACAAATTTTTGGAAGAACAACTTGGAATAGATATTGTTACTTTGCCAGCAAGATTTGTAGAAAGACATACATGGTCTTATAAGAGAGTGATTTCAGATGATACAGTTATATTGTTTCATGGAGGAGGGTTTATAGGAACATTATGGCCTAGAAACTTGCAGGATTTAATAGATTGTATGCATCTGTTTCCTGATAACAGAATTATAATTATGCCGCAGACAGTATTCTTTTCAGATGATGATAATGGAGAAAAAGTGAGAAATCAGTTGTATGAAGATTTTAAATCGTGCAGCAGATTAACATTGTGTGTAAGGGAAAAACATTCATATGATGTAGTGAAAAAATG